>NZ_JALAAI010000091.1:0-15824 GCF_052785085.1 Candidatus Electrothrix sp. | reverse complement strand
GTTAACAGCTCTGGGTATACAACGTAACGGTAAGCTGATTAACGTGAGCCTGAGAGAGCCTCCAACCTGAGGGCTGTCGGGTTATTGCGCCTTATGTCCATTTTACAGAAAGGCTGTCAGGGGCCTGTTTTACCGGCAATCTTAGAATTGTTGTTGGCAGATTGATGATGTGAGGGTGTTCGCCGATGAAAAGAATAGCTTTAACGTGCTCCTCTTTATGCTGGCAAACACTGGTGGATCAAAAACGATCCCAGAATGATTCTGGAGTGATCAGTATACGGGATCAAGGTGCTCTTGATCTCATTTCATTTCTTCTGGATCAAGGACGGGATATACATATACGAGTGTCAGGAGAATCAATGAGACCAACTCTGCTGGGCGGTGAAACTGTCCAGATTGCTTCTCTAAAGACCCTACGTCCGGGAGTTGGAGAACTTCTTCTTCTTTATGATCAACAGGGCAACCCTTTGATTCATCGTCTGGTTAGGCGGTATTCCTGCCAAGGGATATTCTATGTGCAAACACAAGGAGATGCCTGTCTTGCTTTTGATGCCCCCGTACCCTTGAGGCAAGTGCTGGGGCGTGTCACCCATATTCTTTATCATTTCAAATCTTCTTCCTCTGACCTGAGCAGGGTAACAGACCTCAGGACTCCAACTGTGCGATTGAAATCTTACTTTATTGTTGCACGTCAGTTGGCTTTCTTTTTTTTGCGTAGAGCAGGAAGAGTTTAGTCTTGCAGTCGTTCGACAAAAATGTGTTCTGATTTTCCCGTTACTGAAGCAGTAAGGGGCGCTTAGCCTTGTTTGTAATCAACTGACATCTATTTGACTAATTACTTGCGTTAAAATTTCTTTGTGGGTACCATAAAAAAAATGGGGATAGACTTTGAATGCTTAAGGGAATAGCAAAGGAGGAGGTCGATGCGTGCGAAAAATAACTTTAAAAAATATTTTACGCTTTTTTTGTTCTGGGGAGTTACAGGAGTCCTGAGTGGTATTTTTGCAGAAGTGGCAGAAGTCCAGGCCGGGTCAATATCAGGGAAAATAACAAGTAATGGTACAGAAGGCATTGCTGGTGTTTATGCCCAGGCGTTTAAAGAAGGTGTGCATCAAGCTAATTCTGCGAAAACAACGGGAAGCGGTGAGTATACCATTAATAACTTAGAGGATGGAGAATCATATAGAGTTCATTTCTTTGCGTTTGACACTGAGTATGTCTCGCGTTGGTATAGTGAGAGCGATCCAAATGGAGCTGAAGAAGACGATGCGACACCTTTAATGGTGTCTGGTGAGGTAACTGATAAAGATATTATCTTACCCTTGGGCGGTACCATATCGGGTCAATTGGTTAAAGATAAACAATGCTACTCTGGGACTATCGAAAATATATGGATATTAGCGCTTAACAGCATTGAAGTATTTAGAGGGATTACAAAAACAAGCGAAACCGGTGAATTTACAATAGGTGGCTTGCCTCTTGATGAAGAGATGAAGCTGTATATCTGGGATTATGATGGTGCTGGAGTTGAGGAGTGGTATGAAGATGCAGCTGACTTTGCTGGTGCCAAACTTATTGCTGTTCCGTCAACAGGAATTACGGTGAGTTTTTGTTCACTTCAAGTCAATATGGTGCCTATCTACAAGCTGCTCCTACTTTGATTCGCCTGATATTTGAACTCATCTGGTTCACCCGAAAAAAGTAACGCATAAATGGGACAAAAATGGGACAAGCCGCCAAACGCCACGCAGTCTATGAAGACCTGTTCGATCTGCCGGAAAACAGAGTCGGCGAAATCCTCAACGGCATTCTGGAAACCCATCCGCGACCTGCACCACGTCATGCAAGAGCATCGTCCTCATTGGGTACGAAAATCACTGCCCCGTATGATCATGGCCAGGGCGGGCCGGGAGGATGGTGGATTCTCGACGAGCCAGAACTGCATCTGGATGTCGATATAATGGTTCCTGATTTGGCAGGCTGGCGACGGGAGCGGATGCCGGAACTCCCGGAAACCGCTTGGTTTGAATGTGTGCCAGATTGGGTTTGTGAGGTGCTTTCGCCCTCAACAGGTAAGATTGACCGGGCCGTTAAGATGCCTTTGTACGCCCATTACGGAGTGCAGTATATATGGCTGGTGGATCCGGATCTGCGGACCTTGGAAGCCTATCAACTGCTGTCTGAGTCATCTGGAAATAAATGGGTGTTGCTTAAAACCTTACAGGATGATCAGAGCGTTTCTTTGCCGCCCTTTACAGAAATCAGTTTTGATTTATCCGTGTTGTGGGCATAAGGATTCTTCGGTGAAAATGTAGGGGCAGGTCCCAGTGCCTGCCCGGCTATAGAAAGGGCAAACACAGGGATTTGCCCCTACAATGATATTTACATCTTACGCCGACATCCGCTCCAAAATACGGTAGTTCCGATTCACCATCTCCTGCGGGTCAACAATCAACCCAGCCTGGATCATGGCGTTATCATAGATCTGCTCAGCGACATCCTTGGCAAAGTCCTGATCCTTGCTGCGCAGATCAGCCATCTTTTTGATCAACGGATTAGCCGGATTAATTTCCATTTCTTTTTTCCCTGCCATCATCATAGGATTATCCTGCCCGCTCTTGCCCTGAGCTGCCAGAATGCGTTCCATGGATGAGGTCATATAAGCATCTGCATTAACGATCATAGCCGGACTATCCACCAGACGGGTTGACGATTTAACCTCTTTGACCTTGTCACTCAAAATCTCTTTCATCCATTTGCACAGGGACGTCTGCACAGCCTCAGCCAGTTTTTCTTCTTTTGCCTCGTCCTGAGCCTGCTCTTCTTTGTCTGTGCTCTCTGGCAGGCGCAGGTCAGCCCGATCCGCAGAAAGAAGTTTTTTGCCGTCAAATTCTCCCAGATGGGAAAGAACAAAGTCGTCAATAGGCTCTAAGGTGTAAAGAATCTCAATGTCACGCTTCTTGAACATCTCTACATAAGGACCGTTCTCGATAGCTCCCCGGCTGGAACCGTTGATGTAGTAAATCTCTTCCTGTCCTTCTGCCATCCGGTCCACGTACTCCTGCAAGGAGGTCATGCTGTCAGCATCTGTGGCAGAAGATTCAAAACGCAACAAAGGAGCCAGTTCCTTTTGGAACTCAAAGTCAGAGGTAACACCCTCTTTGAGAAAGATACCAAAGGTCTTCCAGAACGCCAGATATTTTTCGCTATCTTTCTTGGCCTCTTCGGTCATGTATTTGAGGAAGCGTTTGGTGATGACCTTGCGCAGTTTCATGACCAGGGCATTATCCTGCAGGGACTGACGGGAAATATTGAGAGGAAGATCTTCAGAATCCACCACACCCTTGATAAAGCGCAGCCATTCAGGCAGGATGTTTTTGCTGTGCTGGTCAATCAATACCTTCTGACAGTAGAGATTAACGCCAGGTTCCATGCGGCCCATACCAAGGTTTTCAAAGTTATCCTTGGGCACAAAAAGGAGGGCATTAATGGCCAGTGGCGCATCAGCAGCAAAATGGAGGCGGAAGGTAGGCTCATCATAGGCGTTTGCAACGAACTTATAAAACTCGTTGTATTCTTCGTCAGTGATCTCACTTTTGGAGCGACTCCAGATGGCCTCAACCGTGTTGACCTTATTGCCTTCAACCTTAACAGGAAAAGGGATAAAGGTTGAGTATTGTTTAATGATGCGTTCTATAGTGAATTTCTGGCCATACTCCTCAGCATCATCCTTCAGTTCAATGATAATTTTGGTGCCCCGATGCAGACCGTCGCAGGAGCTGATGGTATAGGAACCATTGCCGTCAGAATGCCATTCATGGCCTTCACTGCCGTCCCAGGAACGGGTTTGGACGGTGACAGTTTTTGCTGCCATAAAGGCTGAGTAAAAGCCCACCCCAAATTGACCGATCAGACTGACATCTTTTTTCGCTGCTTCAGCCAGTTCTTCCACGAATTTTCCAGAGCCGGAATGGGCAATAGTCCCCAGGTTTTCCTCCAGTTCTGCTGCTGTCATACCAATACCGGTATCTGTGATAGTCAGGGTGTGTTTTTTATCATCACAGTCAATATTGATTTCAAGCGGGACATGGGCGTCAAATTCCGGCTGTTCCGTCAGGGAAAGATGGCGAAATTTTTCCAAGGCATCAGAGGCATTGGAAACGAGTTCACGGACAAAGATATCCCGTTCGGTATAGAGAGAGTTGATGACAATGTCGAGAACCTTTCGGGTCTCGGCCTGAAATTGTTTGGTTTCAGCCTGTGTAGTCATGATGATTATCCTTTTTTAAATATTTTTTTAATGAGTTATATTTTGCGCTCCCTTCCCAGGGGATGGGATGGAATTGTATGCTGAGATGAGGTTGCCCTTCTCTAATAAACCCCAACAGTAAGCATGATTAGGCAGGTGTCAAGATATTGGTGGAAAGAGTGGGGCGGCTGGGTTTCTGGTTCCCAAGTTTTTCTGGTTCCCAAGCTCCAGCTTGGGAACCATTAAAAATATACTCCCTTTACCTCTTCTGCACGCTCTTCCTGATATCCGGTCAGGATACGTTTAGCCATTTCCCAGGCCTGTTTATGCATATCATTGATGCCGATCCCCTGCCAGCCAAAGCCGCACAGGTGGAGGTTATTATTTTCTGCATGAATTTTCTGGCGCCAATCAAGGAGAGCTGGGTATCCTTCTTCCAGCTGAGGAATGCCGTACTTGGGACGCAAAACCCGGCTGAACACAGGAGGATCAGGTAACTCTATGAGTTGTTTCAAATCATCATAGACCTTGCTGACCAATTCTTCATCAGGAAGATCCAACCGCTCCGGATGCCTGCGTCCACCAACCAAGGCCTCCACCAGGACATGGCCTTCAGGGGTCCGGGCAGGGAACATATGCGAGGAAAATAAGGCACCAAGGGCAAAACGCTGTTCTTTTTCCGGGGCAAGATAACCAAAACCAAAGGGAATTTTTGCTTTGTCTGTAAAACCAAGGACCACATTGGCAATGCGTGCTTCTTGGAGAGCATTTATTGGTGGTGTGGGGAACTCGCTGTCAGCAAGAAGTTCCAGACAACGATTTACTGGCAGGGCAATGATTACATGGCGGGCCTGGAGTTCGAGTTGACCGGTTCGTACCAGCCATCCCTTTTCATTCCGGGCAATGGAGCGGGCCACAGTGCGGTACATAATTTCTTGATTTGGGATGAGCTTGGCTGCCATGGCTTGGGGCAGGCGTGACATACCAGCATGAAAGCTGGTCATGGCAGGCAGGCCTTTTTTCTTTTTCCCGTTTTTTTTGCGGGCAGCACGCATTTTGTGGAGAGCACCTTTCAGAACCGATCCATGGGTCTGCTCCAGGTTATGCAGGCCAGGCATGACAGCTTCCAGCTTCAACCGTTCAATATCACCAGCATAGGTTCCTGTGAAAACAGCATCAGCAAAGGGGAGCATTTTTTTGCCAAAGCGATGTTCCACCCATTGAGCCACTGAAGGTTGGTCGGGCAGAGGTTTTTTCCAGAGGTCGGCAAGCACTCTGAGTTTGGCTGTCAGAGGAAGCAAAGGGGCCTTCAGGATTTTCCCCGGAGTCTGGGGAATGCATTGGAGCTGACCATCCAGGCAGATATAGCGGACAAATTCAGAGAGAGGGGCTTTTTCGACTTCTTGGGTGAGTCCTGCCTCATGAATAAGAACTTTGCTTTCCAGAGAGTTGTCCAGAAAGCCGTGGGCACCTGCTTCAGCAAGGTATCCTTCCTCAAGATACGAGGCAACAGCCCCGCCAGGATGATCGCCCTGTTCAATAACCAGCAAGGAAATATCCGGGTCTTTATGTTTGAGAAAGGTGGCTGCTGCCAGGCCGGAAAGGCCAGCACCGATAATTAATACTTCAGCAGATGCTTGCATAATGATAAACCATGATAGTATTCTTTTTCGTGGTTGAGACTTGCTCCTGTTATTGAATTGCAGGTTGGCGTTGCCTTTGTCAACGAGCCGTTTAACGAGAAAAGGAGACAATCTCTCAGCGAGGGTGGTTCTCTGGGATAAAATAAAATAGTATATCTTGAGCCTGCAAAGGGGTCAAGCAGGAACCGGCCTACTGCCTCAACGCACTCTGCAACATATTGTCTGGGCACCAGTAAAAACTCTTTGTTGTCTTTTCAATGGTTGAGATGAAAAAGAAAATTCATCAGGACATGATGCGGAGCTTCACGGCGTCTGTGCCCAAGCAGAGCTTAGGAACCCAAAAAGGCTCCAGCTTGGGAACCACTACATTGTACTCATACTCCTGATGAAAAAATATGGATTCAAAATTTTGAATAATTCTTCCCTTTGTAAACATCTCGTGTTATTCTTTCTGGAAAATATATTTCATACGCCCAACAGGAGAAACATTGCTTGCTCCACCGGCTTCCGACTGAGATAATCTCTGGAGCAAATAAAGACAAACTTTGTTTTTATAAGCAGCTATGGCTTACAGTAAATTCACCCTGAAAGATGCCAAGGAAAAGCTTGGCCTTCAAATAGTTGAGAATGAAAAAATATTTTCAGATGATAACATCAAACCTGCACCGATAAGCGATTACCTGCAAACAACACTGGCTGAATTCGCCCCGCTGGCTCTGTCTATTAACACCGAAAAGTCCAGATCCGAGTGGATTATTGCTCCAATTATGGCTGAGTTGCGAAGAGAGCTGAAAAACACTATCAGCTTGTTTTCAGGATTCACCTTTACAGTGGACGAAGGAAAAGAACTGGATGGAAAATGCGATTATATTATCAGCCTGAATCCGGAGCAGTTTTATATCACAGCACCGGTTATAACCATTGTTGAAGCAAAAAAGGAAAATATCGTTCAGGGGCTCGGTCAATGCATAGCAACGATGTATGCAGCGGATCTCTATAATAAACAGGAAGGTACGCCGATCCCCTGTATATACGGCTGCGTTACCTCGGGAACCACTTGGAAATTTATGAAATTCTCTGACAACACAGCCTATATTGATATTGATGAGTACTACCTGAAAGAAATTGAATCGTTAATGGGTATTCTGTTAACAATCGTCCGCTCGGAACAGGATGCTGTGAAAAGCTGACAACGCAATCAATACAGTATATCATACGCCTATCAGAAGAAAGAGGATAAAGCATGAAAAAATATTCAATAAGCACGATCAGCAGCATAGTTACTTGTCTGCTCATGCTGTCTGGATTTTCGGTACAGGCAGGAACCTTGGATGAAGTAAAAAAACGGGGTACATTGGTTTGCGGTGTTTCTACAGGTTTGCCTGGATTTTCCTCCACCGATGAAAAGGGACATTGGAAAGGACTGGATGTTGATGGCTGTCGAGCCATTGCTGCTGCTGTTTTTGGGGATGCAAACAAGGTGAAATATGCTCCCTTGAATGCCAAAGAACGTTTTACAGCCTTACAGTCCGGCGAAATTGATGTGCTGGTCCGCGGGACCACTTGGACGAAGCATCGTGATACTGCACTTGGGTTGAACTTTGTTGGGGTGAATTATTACGATGGTCAAGGCTTTATGGTCCCCAAGAAGCTCGGAATTACATCAGCAAAAGAACTGGACGGGGCGATTTTTTGTATTCATGCCGGAACAACCAGTGAGCTGAATTTAGCAGATTATTTTGCCAAGAATAATATGAAATACGATGCTGTTGTTTTTGACACCCATGATCAGGCTGCCAAAGGTTTTGAAGCTGGTCGTTGTGACTG
Organism: Candidatus Electrothrix sp.; assembly: GCF_052785085.1. Taxonomy (NCBI): domain Bacteria; kingdom Pseudomonadati; phylum Thermodesulfobacteriota; class Desulfobulbia; order Desulfobulbales; family Desulfobulbaceae; genus Candidatus Electrothrix; species Candidatus Electrothrix sp. The sequence continues at coordinate 8,105 of NZ_JALAAI010000091.1, read as the reverse complement.
CCTGACCTCGGATCAATCGCAATTGTATGCCCTGCGAACCCAATTGAGCAAACCATATGACGCTGTTATTTTGAAGGAGATTATTTCCAAGGAACCTCTGGGACCGGTTGTGCGCCAAGGTGATGACGCCTGGTTCAATGTGGTGCGCTGGACTTTTTTTGCAATGATCAATGCTGATGAGTTGGGGGTCACATCTGCCAACGTTGATGCGATGAAAAGGAGGTCTGTTAATCCTGCTATTCGACGACTGGTCGGGCTGGACGGCGATAAGGGGCAGAGTCTGGACCTGCCGGACGACTGGAGTTATCAGGTCATTAAGCAGGTCGGCAACTATGCCGAAGTTTTTGAACGCAATGTGGGCAAAGGGTCTGCCTTGCGAATCAGACGTGGGCTGAACGCCTTATGGAAGGACGGGGGCATTCAGTATGCTCCGCCTATGCGCTGACAGTGATGGAGAGATCAGAAAACATGATGCGATGGTTGAACCAAGGTCGGAACAGGGCCTTGGTTTTCCAGGTTGCCCTGATGTTGGGCACGATGCTCTTTTTTTTTCTGATCGGGGCCAATGCCCTCAGTAATCTTGAACAACAGGGAATAACCAGTGGTTTTGCCTTTCTTTCACAAAAAGCTGGTTTTGGCATTATCCAAACCCTGATTGATTATAACGAATCCAGCACCTATGGTCGAACCTTTCTGGTTGGACTGCTCAATACAATTCTGGTTTCTGCGTTAGGTATTATCGGTGCAACTGTTCTTGGATTTATTGTTGGAATTGCAAGGATTTCTTCAAATTGGTTGATTGCCAAACTGGCAGCACTGTATATTGAAATTTTTCGGAACCTTCCTCTGCTGTTACAGGTATTTTTTTGGTATTTTGCTGTTCTGCGTTCTCTTCCCTTACCCCGTAATAGTCTGCATATAGGAGACTGGATTTTTTTGAATATTCGAGGTGTCTATATGCCTCGACCGCTTCCTGATCTGGGATTCACGCTCCTGGTTATTGGTTTTTTTACGAGTCTTGTTGCGATCGGTATATTGTTCTTCTGGGCACGAAAATACCAGGAAAAAACAGGAAAAGAGTTACCTGTCTTTCCCCTTTCTTTAGCAATACTTGTTGTTCCTATCATGATTATCTGGTGTACAACAGGTGGTCCCCTGCATTGGGAGTACCCTAGTCTGCAAGGATTGAATTTTAAAGGAGGGATGACAGTTATCCCTGAGCTTGCTGCTCTTCTGCTTGCGCTGACTGTGTATACTGCCAGTTTTATTGCTGAAATTGTCCGGTCCGGTATCCAGTCAGTCAACCATGCTCAGACAGAAGCAGCCCGGGCTCTTGGGCTGGCGCAACGAAAAATTTTGCGGCTGGTGGTCATTCCTCAGGCCATGCGCGTGGTCATTCCCCAGATGACCAGCCAATATCTCAATTTGATAAAAAATTCATCGTTAGCTGCTGCTATTGGTTATCCAGATTTAGTTGCGGTTTTTGCCGGGACAAGTTTGAATCAGACCGGTCAGGCTATCGAAATCATTGCTATGACAATGGCCGTCTATCTGACACTCAATCTGACAACTTCATGGCTCATGAATAAATATAATGCGCGCGTTTTATTACAGGAGCTGTAAAGAAGGAATGTTATGGCCGTAGTGCATACTCCTCATCCTGATTTACCACCACCAATGATCAGTGTTGGTGTTGTGGGTTGGTTGCGGCGAAATCTGTTTTCAACCCCATTGAACAGTCTGTTTACCTTAGGGTCCCTTTATCTTCTGTATCTCGTTGTGCCCCCAATGGTCAACTGGGCTCTGCTTGATGCTGATTGGGCAGGAACAAGCCGGGAGGCCTGCTCCGGTGAGGGGGCCTGTTGGGTCTTTGTCAGGCTCCGTTTTCTCCATTTTATGGTTGGCTTTTACCCGGAGAGCGAATTATGGCGACCTGTTGTTGTGTTTGGGCTGGCAGGTCTGCTGCTTTTGTACCTTTTGCTGAAGAAGCTTCCTTATAAGAGCTATGTTGCCGGATTCGGCATTCTTGTTTTCCCTTTTATTGCTTTTTTTCTCTTTTACGGCGGTTTGTTTGGTTTACCAGTGGTGGAGACGCATCAGTGGGGAGGGTTGATGCTTACCCTTATCCTGTCAACCGTAGGGATGCTTTTTGCCATGCCTCTTGGTACTCTCCTGGCATTAGGGCGGCGTTCCTCTATGGCTATACCCAGGGGATTGAGTGTTGTCTTTATTGAACTCTGGCGTGGCGTGCCCTTAATTACAGTTTTGTTTATGTCGTCAGTACTCCTTCCTTTATTTATGCCGGAAGGAGTGCGGCTTGATAAACTGTTGCGAGCCTTGATAGGGATTTCGCTGTTTCAGTCAGCCTATATGGCAGAGGTGATACGGAGTGGACTCCAGTCTGTTCCTCATGGACAATATGAAGCAGCAGATGCTTTGGGACTCTCCTACTGGAAGGCTATGTTGCTGATTATTTTACCTCAAGCTTTAAAAAATGTTATTCCTGGCATAGTGAACACCTTTATAGCGCTTTTTAAAGATACAACTTTAGTATTGATTATAGGGCTTTTTGATCTGCTGGCAACAGTCCAGGCCTCATTTACTGATAGTAAATGGTTGGGATTTTCAGCTGAGGGGTATATTTTTGCCGGATTTGTCTATTGGCTGTTCTGTTTTTCCATGTCCCGGTATAGCCAATATCTGGAAAAGAAGCTGCATACCGGACATTGAAAATGAGATCAAATAATGCAAAGAGACGGGCAGTATAATAAAATTTCACCCCTTCCCCAGGGCAGGAGCAATAAAAAAATGAAAATTGGTCGGGCAATCACAACGGATTAGCCAGTACTGTTATATAAAAAAATGGAAAATACATCACCAGAACAGGTAGAGCAAGAACAGACCATTGCTATTGAGCTTGCAGGCGTGCATAAATGGTATGATGCCTTTCATGTCCTTAAGGATATTAATCTGACTGTTCAGCGGGGTGAGCGGATTATTATCTGCGGTCCTTCTGGTTGTGGAAAATCAACCCTTATCCGCTGTATCAACAGACTGGAGGTGCATCAGCGAGGGGTTATCCGTGTCGATGGCCTTGAGCTTGATGATAATCTTAAGCATATTGAACAGGTGCGCCGTGATGTTGGGATGGTTTTTCAGCAATTTAACCTCTTCCCTCACCTCACTGTCCTGGATAACTGTTGCCTGGCCTTGATCTGGGTTTTAAAAAAGCCGCGCAAGGAGGCTGAAGATATCGCCTTGGGATATCTGGAACGGGTGAAGATTGTTGATCAGGCTTATAAATATCCTGAGCAACTGTCTGGTGGTCAGCAGCAGCGGGTTGCCATAGCCCGTTCTCTCTGTATGAATCCCAGTATAATGCTTTTTGATGAGCCCACTTCCGCCCTTGATCCGGAGATGATCAAAGAGGTGCTGGACGTTATGGTGGACTTGGCTCAGGCAGGTATGACCATGATCTGTGTTACCCATGAGATGGGTTTTGCCCGCACCGTTGCTGATCGGGTTCTTTTTATGGATTCCGGTGAGATTATTGAAGAGAATGATCCGGAAAATTTCTTCTCCAATCCCCAATCAGAGCGAACAAAGCTGTTCCTTGGACAGATTTTATGAAAGATTTTATGCTCATGGAGCCTGCTAATCTTACCTTTCAGGAATTGTTCAGCAACGGGATACAGTATGTTGTCCCGAGATTTCAACGTGATTATGCCTGGGGCCTGGAGCAGTGGGAAGATCTCTGGTCTGATATTGGAACGCTACCGGAAGAACATTATCACTACATGGGCTATATTGTTCTTCAGCGGAAGGAACAGTATTATTTCGAGGTCATTGATGGGCAGCAGCGCTTGGTAACGGCAACCCTGATTATCCTGGCAGCAATGAAACAGATTCAGGATCTGATTGATACTGGTCAGGATCCGGAAAATAATAAAGAGCGACTTGATGAGTTGCGCAACAGATTTATTGGCTCCAAAGACTTTGTTTCTTTGAAGGTGAGCAGCAAGCTCTCCTTAAACCGTAATAATAAACGCTTCTATCGTTCAGTCTGTTCTCAACTGAGCACCCCAAATGTTCGCGGCCTAACTGCTACCAACAAGCTGATCAAGAAATGCTTCGACTTCTTTTATAGGCAGAAGATGGGCGCAGCAGGGCATGAGATTGCTGCCTTTGTTGAGCAGGTCACCTCTGGCCTGATGTTTACCAGAATTGTTGTTCAGGATAATCTGAACGCCTACAAGGTGTTTGAAACATTGAATGCCCGAGGCGTCCAGTTGTCCACCCCTGATCTGCTCAAGAATTATCTTTTTTCCGTTATCACGGGCAAGGATGACGTGCCGGATGAGCAGTTAGATGAACTGGATGAAGATTGGTCAGCTATTGTGGATCAACTGGGAGAAAATACCTTTACCGATTTTACCCGGTACCATCATAATTTTCAGAAAAGGCTTGTTACCAAAAAAGGGTTGTTCAAATCTCTCAGAGAGTTGGCTGACACGCCGGAACGTTCATATGCCTATGTGCGCTCATTATCTGAATTTGCTCCTGTGTACGCTTCTTTGCTCAGTCCTTATGACGAGTGGTGGGCTTTACAGGGTGAGGAGTATCGACCGGCTCGCCATTATTTGGAAGGCTTAAAACTCTTTAATATTAAGCAGCCTTTCACCATTTTGATGGCTGCTTTTAAAGCTTTCTCCTCTGCTGAATTCATCAAGCTGCTCCGCTATCTCTATGTCCTTTCCATCCGTTATAACGTCATTTGTCGGCATTCGCCCAGTGAGCAGGAACGGAGCTATAATCGAATTGCGATGCGGGTATTTCATAAGGAATTCATGCGGGCAAGTCATGTGAAAAACTCTGAAGAATTCAGAGCCTTGTATCCAGAAGACAGCAGCTGTATCAATGCGTTTGAGTTCTACAAGCTGCCCAGCAGAAGTTCCTCAAAAAAAATCCGATTTTTACTGGCAGAGATTGAGCAGTCTCTTGGGCATGAAGTTGATTACACCAAGACAAGTCTTGAGCATGTTTGTCCGTATAACCCTGATCAAAGTTGGTATGAACATTTCGGGCAAGGGGCCAATGAAGTAGCTGATCGGCTTGGCAATATGGTCCTTTTGAGCAAAGATGAGCTGAACAGGAGCAGTTTTGCCGACAAGAAGGAGGCATACCTGCTCTCTCAGTTTCGCTTGGCGCATAAAGTTGCGGAGTATGAGGAGTGGAACCTGAAACATGTTAATTTGTTTCAGGAATGGCTTGCTTTTCAGGCGGCTCAAGCGTGGAGGGTGGATTAATGGTGGTGACTTTGGTGTGGACAGAGGTGGAGGTAAGCTGAAATGTATTTTTATTGCAATATGTAAAGGAGTAATTATGATGGTCTGCCAAAAAGTCAGAAATCAGCATGTCACTGACGGCAACTCAAAGGGGTACGAAGCAAAATTCCTCAAAATCTGACTTCTTACAAAACCATCAAAGAGAGTTGAAGAATTGGCCGAACGTGACCCTGATGGTTATTATAGTGATCAAGATTATAATTTTCTTGAAATGTTAGTAATTGTATAGAGTATTGAATAGCTCAAGAACCGGAAGAAAAGAGTTTAACCTAGGAGAGTGCAACCCAATGGCATATAATTTTAAATGGCTTTTGACGAGTATATATGTTTTAGGGGCTGTTGTACCGGTGAGCACAATGGCAGAGGAACCTTACCCTGCATTGGATCCTCCTTTTTATCAAAGTGGGATTCCGCTGGACCAGACTGCTGTTGATGAAACAATAAGTTCAAAGGAGACAGCAACAACAGAATGGACCTATCATAAAACTGCTGACGGCAGCCACCCAAATGGTCATGAGCAGCAAGCTCTCTGGCTGATGAACAGAGCCCGTCTCAACCCGGCTCAGGAGGGGATATGGCTTGCATCTTCAGATGACCCTGAAGTCGCTGATGGGAGAAATTATTTTGGTGTTAATAAAACTAAACTGAAAAATGAGTTTACAGGATATGCCGCTAAGGGACCAGCAGCATTCGATAACCGGCTCTATGCAGCCGCTTACGCCCACTCCCTGGACCTCATATCAAGAGATGCCCAAGATCATACAGGTCAATTTGCCAGAATAGACAGTGCAGGCTTTCATTACACCCGGGGCAGAGGAAATGTGTTTGCCTATGCTTCTTCTGGAATAAATGCCCATGCTGCCTGGAATATTGATTGGGGGTCTGAACCTGATGGTATGCAAACAGGCCGTGGGCATCGTATGGCAATTATGTCAGTCGACGGCGAATATACCAATGTTGGCATTGCCGCTATTCACGAAAACAACTCAGGAACCAACGTAGGTGAATACGTCACAACGGGAAATTATTGCCAGGCAAATACAAATAATAGTAATCACTATAATGTATTTATCGTTGGAACTGTATGGACAGATGCCAACGGAAATGAACAATATGACCCCGGTGAAGGTAAGGGCAATGTTGCTGTTATACCTAATCAAGGTAAGTATTATGCAATTACCGGCAGCGCTGGTGGTTATGCAATACCTGTCAGCAATGGGACTTATTCTGTTTCTTTCAATGGTGGGGAACTTACCGGCGTTTACACCAAAACAATTACGGTGAGCGAACAAAGTGCTCTTCTTGATATTGAAACGTCTTCCGACACCCCTGATGAGCTGGGGAGAGTTTTGTCTCCAATACTGCACTTGCTCCTGCAGCGAGAGCAGTAGTCAGGCAAGGGATCAGGGGGCACCAAACCCCTCACTCCCTAAGCTTCACATACAACTCACCATCCTGAACCTGAATACTCTCCACACCCTCACCTAAGCTCTGCCAAAATCCCGGCTCACCGCCAAACTCCTGCATAAGATCAATATTTTTTAAACCACCCAACCAGGCATTAGGAATTGGAATCCCCATCACAGAAACCCCTCTGAGAGCCACCACAGGTTTATTATTGCGATAGGCCAGTTCCGCCCCAGCCCGAACCCGCAGGGTTTTACCACCCATGATCGGAAAATCAGGATCCACCGGGATAAGCAGGCGCAGGCTGACCAAATCCGTTGCCAGGTCAATAGCCATTTTTTGGGCAAGATCGGTATTATTTGCCAACAGCCCGTTAAGTTCTCGTTCTGTAAATGTAATCTCGCGATTTGCACCCTCTTCAGAATAAGCTTCCGGTTTCAAAGCGCCTTGGGCATCATAGTCACCCGGCTGCGGTGTATAGGAACGTGCTCGTGCTGTGTCTGCATTTCTGTTTGCTCCTTGAGAAGGAGAGCCTGCAACCGCGTCGAACTGATTAAGCTTCTGCTCTAATCGTTGCTCTTCCTGTTGCGTTAACTCCACCGGGGTAAAGGGGGAAGGAAAGAGCCAGGTCTTAATGGCAAAGAAGGTGAGCAGGGCAGTTACGAGCATTGCACCTGCAACAATGAGTAAGACCTGTTTTAAGGAAACGCCTTTTTTATGCACTACCTGCTCAGTCATGGGGTCTTTCTCCTTGAAACTTTTTATGAATTATTGCACATCAACAATATGAACAGCGCAGTAGAGTTCCTGCCCTGCCAAGGGGTGGTTGAAATCCACGATAACAGTGTTCTTTTTTACTTCCAGCACCTTACCATTAATAGTCTGTCCCTTTGGCCCATTGGCATGGATAATGGTCTCCGGGACCAGGGATTCCGGAGGCAGGTCTGTTTTAGGGATTTCGAGCAGGGCATCAGGGTCATGCGCACCAAAGGCCTGATCAACCGGGAGAATAATATCTTTTTTTGTGCCTTTTTCAAAGCCTGCAACTGCCTGCTCCAGGCCGTCGATTACTTCACCTGATCCCTGGACATAGGTAACCGGTTCTTCGCCTTGTGTGGTCTCAATGATATCGCCGGTTTTCAGGCTCAGGGTATAGTCAATAATAACGGTCTTTCCTTCTGTTATTTTCATAGATCTGGATACCTGTTGTTTGTAGTGTTTGTAGACAGGCCCCTGACAGCCTTTTTCTGCTAGCTGGTTAATCTTTTAATTTTACACCAGAAAAAAATGGACATTTGAGATTTTTCTGGTATTAATGTAATAAAAAACGATTTGTCATTGGTAACCAAGGGA
>NZ_JALAAI010000090.1:0-16183 GCF_052785085.1 Candidatus Electrothrix sp. | reverse complement strand
CGCACTCTCTGGCACTACATTAAGAATCCGAAAATCTGTGATGAGTAATTACAGATATTTGAAAGAGGAGCAAGGCCCCAAAAAGGACTTTTTTTCGTGTTTTGAGCACAAATCCTACGAACTTGGGTTAACCATTGGCAATACTCCTGAGCATCCTCCCAACTGACATTAACCACCGGTCGTTGTCCCCCACCCCAACCTTCATCATTTGCCTTATTACGCCCTGTGGCAAGGCAAAAGGCATCATATTCCTCAAAGGTCACCGGATAACGACCTATGGCAAAGCTGTTCAATTTTACCTCATGGACCGGTCGTTCATCCTTTCCTCCTTTTCCCTGGATATCCCCCATGCGGAAACGCCCTCCGGGCAGGAGCATCATTTTTGGCCCAGGCTTTCCATTCTTCAATTGATCCTGTATCGGCCAGGAAGCATTGTACCTTTCTACGTACCCTTGCGGATCAATATCACAAAAATCAAGATGATCAACATGACAAAGTATTCCATCAGCAAGATCGACAAAACGGGTCAACTGGTCCGTAGCCCGCAACGGCTCCTCACCAACAAGCTGCTCATGCACCACACCCCAAGCCAACAAAAACTCCTGAATCGTATAATGACTGAAGCGAAAGGCCCGATCCGAATTACGATTCAGCAACGAACGACCACCCAGCTCAAATTTCTCCAGCCAAGCAATATTCGCGTCCTCACCAATCAGTTTCTTCAGGGCCTCCTCAGAGATAATCCGGGTTCCCTGCCGCTGCATCCACTCCGCAATCCGCAGGCAAGCCAAAAAGAGTTCCTTGCGCCCAGGCATCCGTCGTCCACCCCACTTCCGCAGTTTACGCACTTCCCGGTCCAGCCACTCATCGAGCAAGGCCTCGTAAACCGTGTAGGCATTCCATTCCTGCTTGCACTCCGCTGAAAGCAATTTGTCAATATGCTGCAAGAGCATGGGCCGCATGCGCAGATCTTGCATATGTCCCAGCAGGCAGCTGGCCTTTTCCCGCTCTTTTTTTACTCGTCCATATTGAAAACTGAAATGATACCAGCGCAGGGGTAACTTCCTCTCAATGAACTCCTTCACCTGCTCATCCGTAAAAGGCGAAAGATAGAGCACCGGGCAATGATAGCCAGCCAGCACCTTGATCTCTGGACGACCCAACCGGTCCGGTTCCATTTCCGGGAAAAACTGGGTCCGGCTGGAGATAACCACCCGCCGAAAATCCTCACTGGCCTGCAAAAGCTCCAGCAGCCGTTCCCGAATCCGTTTCCATGCCTTGGGATCTTCATCCAGAGCATCCAGCAGGAGCACGGTCTCACCCTTATTCGGCAGGGCCTGCACTCGGTTCAGAGTATCTGCCCCCAGCTTGAACAGAGCGCAATTATACCCCCTGGGCCAAAAGCTGGTCAGGTGCATGAGCTTGATCATGAGCAGCAGAGAAGTCTTGCCCATGCCCGCATCAGAAAGGATAAACATCTGATGGCGACCATCCTTCTCCAAAGGCAAATCACCACGAAAAAAGCCGTTGATTCGCTCAAAGGCAGGCTGCTGGGCCGCTGAAATCAAGTCATCCTGATGGGCATCTGCTGGATTACGATCCTGAAAATAGGGCTCAATATACAGATCCCGAAGCAACTCCGGGTCAACAAACTCGTCCCGTAAACGATCAAGCTCCTTTTTCCGTTCCCCGGTCATCCGGCCCAACTGCTTCCACAGGGGCTTTAGCCAGGATGCTTTAACAAAAGTGAGTACTTCCAACGCCATTCTTTTCCTCCTGCAATCATTTCAACGGTGAAACTCCGATATCCACCACCAATGCGTACACAAAATATCTCTTGTAGCACAAATGGAAGAACAGTATCATATTATGGCAAGAGTGGCGATAATCATCATATATTGATACCTTCTCGCCTCCATTTTTCAGCCCGCAAGGCTGTAAACAATCTGCAAAAAGGGGCGCATCATGAAAACACTTCACCTACAAATAGATAACAGTATCTATGGAATAATCCTCTCCATGCTGAGGGGATTACCGAGAAATAAAATTAAAATCATCGAAGAGAAACCCGACAATCCTCAGCCTGCTAACATCATGCAATTTGCCGGTCAACTGGAATGGCCTGTGGATGGTGTTGAATATCAGAGGGAACTCCGAGACTAATTTCCCAGCACGTCTTTTAAAAATACTTCCAAACCCAATGCCCTGAAAGGGCAATATCTATCAAGCCCAGGGTAACACCCTGGGAAACATGACAAACCAAGATACTCGGGGTGTTACCCCGAGCTGGATAAATATAACCCTTTCGGGGTATCAGCAACCTCATGGACAAAAACGTCATACAACAAGCCTGCCAACTCCTCAACACCTCGGACAATGCAGGCGACACATGGTCGCAGGATACAATAACCATCACCCCTCTGACCCCGGATGGTTCCCTGCGGCGGTTTTGCCGGATTGAGCATAAAGACGGGAGAAAGGCTGTGGCTATTGCCCCACCCCCTGATGATACTGCCGGACTGCAAGAGGCCATTTCCGGCTGGCATATCGGCAGGCACCTCTTTGACGCAGGTGCGCCGGTCCCGGAGCTGTACAATTTTGAGGAAGAGACAGGTCTATTGGTCTGTGAGGATCTGGGAGAACAACGACTGCATGATCTGGTGGAAAAAAAATGGCGTGATGCAGAACAGGTTATGCAATGCTATCGCCAGGTCGTAACCGAACTCGCCCGGATGCAGGTACAAGCCAGCAAAAGCTTTGATCCTGCCTGGTGCTGGGAGACGCCACGCTATGACCGCACTCTTATGCTGAAACGGGAGTCTGGATATTTTCTTCGAGCCTTATGCCAGGATTTTCTTGAGCTGGAAATTGATACGAAAAAAATAGCACAGGACTTTCAGGCCCTGGCAGATAAGGCTGCCCAGGCCAAAGCAACCTTTTTCCTCCACCGGGATTTCCAGAGCCGCAATATCATGATCCTACAGGGCAGGGTTCGCTTTATTGATTATCAGGCAGGTCGCCTAGGGCCTCTGGCCTATGACCTGGCTTCCCTGCTCATTGACCCCTATGCTGCCTTGCCCGCCTCAATCCAGGAGGAATTGCTGGAACAGTATCTTGATACCCTGACCGGTCTACTCTCTTATGATCGGGAAAAGTTTCACCAGGAATATCTGCTCCTGGCCCTGCAACGCAACCTCCAGATCCTGGGGGCCTTTGCCTTTCTCAGCCAGCAACAGAACAAACCTTTTTTCCGGCAATATCTCAGCCCAGCCCTGCACAGCCTGCAAACCCTGCTTGCCAAAACAGCCACAGCGGAATACCCTTATCTCAAATCACTCAGCCGCCGATGTGCGGATAAACTGGAAAATCAACCATCAACCTGAACCGCCGCCTTGCCATGAACAAATATTTTTATCGCATTATCGCTTGTTCTGTCTTCCTTTTTTCGCCTCTTGTCCAGGTTCATGCCCAGGACAGCCTTTCACCTGTGGAACAGCAGCGGGAGAAAATAATGGAAACCACTACGCTGAGGAAGACAGCAGACAATCTCCGTCAGAATAATGGGTTGAGCGATGAGGAAAAAGGATATATGTTCCGCTTTAAGATGCGGAAGATGATGCAGGAAAAAATGCGTCAATCCGGCGAATCAATCTGGGGATGGGAACCCACGGAATGGCAGAAGACCCTCCCGGCGATTACCGTGCTGGATAAGGGTGTAACCAAGGCATATAATTTTACCGAACTAATTGAGGCGGACGGTTATCTCTGCCCCGGTTCTGCACGGGCCTATAAAGCGCTGAAGGTTGCCCTGCCTCTTCTCTACAAGGAGGCTACACCAGTAAAAGGCGATTTTAAAATCACCCACGGTGCTGCGCTCTGCACTTCTCTGGTCTACGACTTCTTTATGCAGGGCTACACAGATAAAAAATTTCTTGAACTGGACACAACCATTAAAGAAAAACGTATCACCATTGAGCGCCTCTCTACAGGCAAAAAGGTGACGGTCGTTTTCCCGCCCTCGGAAATCCGGGGACATGATAAGATCGCAGCAGAGGCCGGTGATGCTATCCTGCGGTCCCAGGAAGGTCAGTACCTGACCATTCATGTGGAGAAGAGATAAGGTTGAATCGGGCGGAGATCTTGTCCTTGCTGCTCTTTTTTCTGGCCCCTTTCGTTCCAATCCCTTGTCTCCCAAAGCGGGCAAGCCCTATAGGCGCACTCCTGGTTTTTCTCGTATTGATGACAATGGAGTGAACCCTCTGCTGGCAGGGAAAGACCAAAAAATTCCTGAGACAGCCGTGAGGACTGGGTCAAGGCCACCCATGTCTCCCGCTGGCAGCATCGCCCACCCTTAACCTTTGAAATTTCAGCCAGGATTTCAGCAGTAAAGGCCTGAGCTTGCTGACGTTCACCTGCTTTTATCGGGGTTGATTCTACAATCAGGGCAGCTGCAATCCCGGCCCCCACAGCAGCTCCACAGCAGCCCCAAAAACCGCAGACTCCTCCAGGTACTTTACTGCCCCGATCAATACCAGTAGCAATAATATCCTGATTGATAGCAGCACCATTATTACGAAAGGCCGCCAAAATCACTCCAGGTACCAAGGCATGGTGTTCCGGCCCGTGCATGGGTAATGCAGGATGATTGCGGATACGATTCATCAGGGTGATCATATCCTTTTCCCGGGTGTTCAGACAAACTGAACGGATGACCTCAAGTCCTTCCTGTTGATGGCAGCTGTCACAGACATAATGGCCTACAGTGCAAATGCACGGAGTCATGGTTGCACGGTCACAGAAATAGCAGCTCGCTGCTGTGGCGCTGTCACTGTGATAAACCAATTCTTCCCCGCAAACTGCACAACCGCTCATATGACGGAGAAGAGAACCACTTCCGCCTCCAGATGAATCGTTTTGCCCGACCTCTTCCGGTGATATATCGCAGCAACAGGGTTCCTGGTCAATATTAGCTACAGCCCCCGCCTCATCAAGAAGGAAAACCTGCTCACCCAGCTGTTCTGCTTCCCGACGGGTAAGTTCGCTGATCCGGCCACGCTCCAGGCGCAGCCCCAAGGGTGTTTCCAACGAGAATGCAGGGCCTCGAAAAAGGCAACGTACCTTTTCTTCTTGCTTATCAGTTGATTCTGCTTTGCCCGCCTCGTAGGTCAATGAATAAAAACGATGCCCATCCACCTCCCGATAGGGGAAACGTTTATGAAGATAGACCGAGGAAAAACCGCAGTCTTCCAGCATCACAACAAGATCATCCTGTTGCATGGCCCCGCCCAGACATTCGCCCCGGTACTTGGTGCTGTTTTTAATGGCCGCTGAAACCGGCTCATCACTGACCACATCAGCAACCACCAGCCGTCCACCCGGCTTGAGAACCCGCATAATCTCCAGATAGGTTCTGCGCTTATCCGGGCTGAGATTGATCACGCAGTTAGAGATCACCACATCTGCGCTCTCGTCAGGCAGAGGGATGGCCTCCAGATACCCTTTGCGGAATTCAATATTGTCATAGCCCAGATCATTCACCACAGCCTGCCTGGATTTGTGGGCCAGCTCCAGCATGGCATCAGTCATATCAATGCCGTATACCTTGCCTGCCGCACCAACCTCAGCAGCAGCAAGAAAGCATTCCACTCCGCTTCCCGACCCCAGATCCACCACGGTTTCCCCTGGTTGAGGCGCTGCATCCTTGACCGGACTGCCGCAACCGTAGGATTTCTCTTTCGCCTCCTCCGGGATGTAATTTCCTAAACCCGCAACCGGGTGAAAGGGATTGACAATATCTCTGTTCGCCTGCTGGGCAGCAGCACTGTAAAATTCCCGTACTGAGGAATGCCCATCCTGGTCAGCCAGAGAGATCAGGCAATTACAATGGGTCAGCCCGACAGAACCATCAGAGCCGTTTTCCGTGTCCGGGCAATCATGACGCACATCGCCCATGCGTAGCCGAAACAGGCCCTGATCAGGATATTGTGCTGCCTGATCTGTGATGAGCTGCAAAACAAGCTGTTCGTATAAATCAATATACGGATCATGACCAACCAGGTTATGACCGCTCACCCAGGAATGATCGGGATCACCACCACCGGTAATAAATGATAGGGGCCGATCCTGCCAATCCTCAGCATCTTTGAGGCTGACAGAACGGATTTCCTTGAGCATGGAGTTGTTTTGCCAGACCTCGGCTAATCCCTGATCCAAATGACCACAGGCAAGCTCATCCACCCTGATCAGAGCCGGAGAAGGATAGAGAGTCCCATCAGGTGCCACAGCCAAAGATTCCCAGGCCATATTGGTCAGGTCAAAACGGGAACCAGGCACAGCAAAAACCTGTGCCTTGATAGCCTCCAGGTTATCAATCTTCAGACCCAACTCCTCGCAGACCTGAGCAGCCTTCATAATCTGGAAAAACAAACGAACCTTTGGGACAAACTGGGCAGAGGTTCCCTTGCCCCGGACAAAATGATACATCAGATGAAGCCCGGCTGCACCCAGGGCATGGGCCTGACGAGCAATTGCATCCAATTGCCCCACATTATCGTTGTTCACTGCCACTGAAACAGTAAAGGCTAATCCTGCCTGAACAGCAGCTTCAAGATTATCGCACAGCCTGTTATAGGTATCCTTGCCCCGAAGAAAGTCATGTTCCTTTTCCAGACCATCCAGACTGACCTGGAGATGAATCCGCTCATGGTCCATTGCCATGAGTTCAGCAAGATGCTTTTCTAACAGCAGCCCATTGGTCAGGATCGCCACATGATGGGCCGGATCCTGTTCCAGGACATATTTAATGATCCGACAAAAATCAGGATAGACAAAGGGTTCACCACCGGTGAAATAAAAGAGATGACTGCCCAGGGCTGTTGCCTGTTCAATAGCCTCCTGGAGACAATCCTCAGTCATACTTTCTTTCTTATTGGGAGAGGCAGCAAAAAGACAGTGAACACAGGAGATATTACAGGTGTCTGTGAGATGCAACCAAATTTCCTTTAAAGGCCCCAAGTGCAGATGATGGCTCCGCCCTTGATAGAATTCTGGTTTCCCTTGATCCAACAGATACTCTAAGCGTCGCAAATCACGACCAGCTTGTTCTGCCTGTTCCAGGTCTCCATTACAGCAGTGGTGATGACAAAATGCTGCCACAGCAACTGCCTGCGTATCATGCTGCTGACAGGCCCTGAGCAGCGCATCAGCACGGCTGGAAGGGACAAACCAGTCTGGTTTGTCCTGATCAATGTAGACCGGCATTCCGGCATGTTCAATTCGGTGCAGTCGTGTAACCCATTGCATGGTCATGTAATCAACTCCCATATCTTCAAAATTCAGGCCATAATAGCATCAGGCAGCGGATGTCCAGAATCACGTCCACCCCAGTTGAGTTTATTGCGCAGGATATCAAAATAGCCCTTATGCGGTGAACTAATCAGGCGCAGCGGTTTATTCGCTGCTTCAATGGAAAGAAAATTATTGGCCCGCATGGTCCACCCAAGACGACCATCCACCATGATCTTGACATTGGTTGAAGGTGGGGCAAGCTGGGCTGTCACCCTGGTTCTGGGAGACAGCAAAACCGGACGGGATTCCAGCATAAAAGGGCAAATAGGTGTGACAAGAAGGGTGCATAGTTCTGCATGAGCAATAGGGCCGCCAGCAGAGAGATTATAGGCTGTGGAACCAGTGGGTGTGGAAATAATCAAACCATCTGCCTTATAGGTGGTGATGTATTCCCGATCTGCCCAACAGCCAAGCCGCATCACAGGTTCAGTGCTTCCTTTGACAATGACCACCTCGTTCAGGGCAAAGAGAGAAGGGCCAACAGAAGCACCATGTTCGTCCAGCAACTCAGCCCGGAGCATCATCCGCTCCTCAATGGTGATTCCGTTGTTCAGGATCTCTTCCAGGGCCTGATACATCTCTCCGGCAACGACCTCAGTAAGAAAGCCCAGGTTGCCGAGATTAATACCAACCACCGGGATACCATACTGTGCTGCCTGGGCTGCCACATGCAACAAGGTCCCATCACCCCCCAGAATAGTCAGTATATCCATGTCTGGATCAATCTGATCCAGATCCGCCTTTATTGCACGCATTCGGTACCAATCAGCCAGTTCCTGGCCCACACTGAGCACATCTGGCGAGTCTTTACGGATGATGATCCCGACATAGCGAATATACATAAACTTTATTGCCCCAAGGCCTTAGAGCGCTCTGTTGCTGCCTCCACGGCAGTCATGACAGTTCCTCGCAAGCCTCCTTCCTCCAGGGCCTGGATCCCGGTGATCGTGGTACCACCTGGTGAGGTCACCCTGCCCTTAAGCACAGCAGCTGGTTCCTTGGTTTCCATAGCCAGTTTGGCAGAACCATACAGGGTCTGTACAGCAAGCTCTTCAGCCACGGGGCGGGGTAAACCAGCCAGTACTCCGCCATCAATCATGGCCTCAAGAAAGGTAAATACATAGCCTGGGCCGGAACCACTCAGGCCGGTTACCGCATCAAGGAGATTCTCTGGCACTTCAATGCAAATGCCCACAGCGGAAAAGATCTGCTGGGCAATCTCCATATCTTCCTGACGGATATTCTGATTACCGCTCATGGCTGAGGCACCGGCCAGCACCAAGGCTGGAGTATTGGGCATCACCCGAATGATGCGGAGGTGTTCCCCGGCAAGTTGTTCTATACAGCTCAGAGGAATACCAGCAGCAATGGAAATAAGCAGGTGTTCTTTCGTAAGTTGGGCACTGTACTGACGCAACACCGGTTCCATAATCTGCGGTTTTACAGCCAAAAGAATCACCTGACTCTTTCCGGTCAGCTCTGCCGGACTCTCCACCCCATTAATCCCATACGTTTTTTCCAGATACTCCCGTCGTCGCCCCATGGGCTCAGCCACGCTAATATTTTCCGATGCAATCAGATCTGACTCTATCATGCCACGAATCAGGGCCTCTCCCATCTGGCCACCACCAACCATGCCTATAGATAATGTTTCCTTCATAGTTTCTCCTCGTTTCCCAAAGATACAAATCAATAAACCATCTGCTTGTAAGAAGAGGATGGTCTTGAAATAAAGTCCTTTTTAAACAATGCAGCAGGAACAGGGATACCCCTGTAACCTTGTATTTCTTTTCGTCATCATACCAGTATATGAAAAAAAATCATCTTGCAAATCATCTTTCAGTAATGCCCCGTCAGGTCGCTGCAGTGCTGCAGTGCCGTTTTTTCCTGCTGCAGGAACATTTTCTCCCACTGCAGAATGATTTTATCCCGCTCCAGCAGGACTTTTACCTGCTGCAAAAGGAGTTTTGCCTGCTCCAAAATCTTTTTCTCCGGTTACAGGATGATTTCTGCCGCTTCGGGAAGGTTTTTTCCAGTTACAGCAATGGATTCTCCTCGTACAGGACGATTTTTTCCTGTACAGTGTGAGTCTGGGTCAGCTGGCTACCAACGTAACACCGAAAAACCTTTCCGGCTTTCTTTCACCTTGAAAAAAACGCCCAAGACTATTAATATGCAACTGTTGAATTTACTCTAATCTTTCAGTCAGATATTGATGTACTGGTAAATTCACGTCAATTGGGAAGAAGTACTACTGGGTTACTCTGCAGAACACGCATCAATAATTGAGCAAACCTTCCTGCCTTCAAAAAGAAAGGTTTGTCTGTTAACTTATAGGAAGGAGAAGAATGAAGAAAATTCGCAAAGCCGTTATCCCTGTTGCCGGACTTGGCACAAGGTTTCTACCCGCAACCAAGGCTATTCCTAAAGAGATGCTCACCATAGTTGATCGTCCAACGATCCAGTATATTGTCGAAGAAGTGGTGAACTCAGGAATCGAAGAGGTGATTCTGATTACCTCAGCAGGAAAATCAGCTATAGAAAATCATTTTGACTATAATTACGAGCTGGACACCATGCTTAAAGAAAAAAACAAGCATGCATTACGGGAGGAGCTGGAACAGACTTCTTCCCTTATTGATGTTGTGTCTGTTCGTCAGAAAGAACCTCTCGGCTTGGGCCATGCTATTTGGATGGCCCGCAAAGTTGTAGGCGACGAGCCTTTTCTGGTCCTGCTGGGAGACGACCTTGTCCGCAGCCAAACACCGTGTTGCCAACAAATGATTGATCTGTATGAAAAAGTTAATGAATCTGTTGTCGCTATTCAGCGAGTCCCTATGGAACAGACCAATCAATACGGCATTGTTGAGGGAGAAAAGACCAATATAGACCGCACCGTTAAGGTGAAACAGATGGTGGAAAAACCAGCACCTGGTACCTCTCAATCTGACATGGCCATTATTGGCCGCTATCTTCTGATGCCGGAGGTCTTTGATGCCCTGGGAAAAACCAGCCCCGGTCATGGCGGTGAAATCCAGTTGACTGATGCCCTCCAGGCCCTTGCTGATCAACGCGGTATGTATGCCTATGAATTTGAGGGAAAACGTTATGATGCTGGCGACAAGCTGGGCTATCTCAAGGCCATTATTGATATTGCTTTGGATCATCCCACTCTTGGCGAACCTTTGCGTGATCATTTGGCTTCCATCTGTGATCACAAAACCTGCCTTAAATCATAATAATAAAATATTGGCGACACAATCCGTATGACTGTGTATGAGGTTGCTGTCGCCGCTCCTCTTTACGGCACTCTGACCTACGCGCAACCTCTTGATTGTACAACTCCCCTGCCCCTTGGCCTTCGGGTCTTGGTTCCATTGGGAAACCGCTTGGTCACCGGCTATGTCCTGACCTCCCCGGCACCCTCTCCAGATGTTTCATATCAGATTAAGCCCATCCTGGAACGACTTGATCCTGCCCCTCTTTTCCCGGAACAGCTCATACATTTTTTCCAATGGGTTGCTGATTATTACCATCACCCGCTGGGCGAGGTCATTCAAACGGCCCTGCCATCAGGGCTCAAGGCCAGCTCAGGGCACGAAATCAACCTGACTGAATCTGGTCGTGAATATCTGCCAGCAGCTCTCACCCATGTAAAAAAGCGTACTGCCTGGATGGATCGCTTATTGACGAACGGCAAACTGTTACCAGGAACTGTCAGAACCATACGAAATAAATCAGCCATGCAACCCCTTGTCCAAACATGGCAAAAAAAAGGCTGGATTGAGATAAAAGAGGTTATTGTCAGACCGTTGACAAGAGAAAAGAAAGAAACTGTGGTCAGGCTCAATAGTGCGCTTGAGGAAAAATTTCAAAGTCTATTTCAGAGCCTACGAGAAGATTCAGAGGATTCCCTCCCGACCCTTGCCCATCCTCCCCTTGTAGAGGGATTGAAAAAATCTGAACAAAAAACCTTAGACCTCTTTTTTCATCAGAGCAAAGGTCGCTCAGTCCTGCCTCGTGCTGAACTGACCCGCCAATATTCCGGTGCTGGCAATGCCTTGCACAGTCTTGCAGAGCAAGGGCTGATCACCCTTGAACAACAGCGGATTTATCGGAATCCTTTTGGTAAGGTTCCGCCTTTTTTTCCCAAACCAGAACGCCTCACCCTGGAACAAGAGCAGGTTATCAGCAAGATAATTCCTGCTCTTGACACAGGTGGTTTTCAACCTTTTCTTCTCCATGGCGTGACTGGCTGCGGAAAGACCGAGGTTTATCTGCGTGCAACAGAACACTGCCTGAAACAGGAAAAAACTGTGCTTATCCTGGTTCCAGAGATCGCTCTGTCTTCCCAACTGGAAGGACATTTTTACTCCCGTTTTGGCGATACTCTGGCTATTCTGCACAGCGGTATTTCCAAGGGGGAACGCTTTGATCAATGGCAACGGATTCTTCAGGGAAAAGTGCGTATTGTTATCGGGGCTCGTTCCGCAGTCTTTGCCCCGCTTGCTGCTCCTGGCCTGATCATTGTTGATGAAGAGCATGAACCCGCCTATAAACAAGATGACGGCCTTCGCTATAATGGCAGAGACATGGCTGTGCTGCGGGCAAAATTTGCTGACTGCCCGGTTTTGCTCGCCTCAGCAACTCCCTCTGTGACCAGTTTTTATCACGCAGAACAGGGCAAGTATTGCCTGCTTACCATGAGCAAACGGATTCATGATCAGGTAATGCCTGAAGTGGATATTGTTGATCTCAGGGAAAAGCAGGAGAAAAGAAAAAGCACTTTTTTTTCCGAGCAACTTTTCACTGCCTTGCAGGAAAATCTGGAAAAAAAACAACAAAGTCTTCTTTTTGTCAATCGTCGGGGCTATGCTGCCTTTATGCTGTGCCGGGATTGCGGATATATCATCCAATGTCGTCACTGTAAGGTTTCTCTCACACATCATCAGAGAGATAATCGTTTGCTCTGTCATTACTGCGGCTATTCAACAACCCCGAATCTTGTTTGCCCGGACTGCGGCTCTGGTTCGGTTGTTGGCCTGGGAGCTGGTTCTGAACGGATTGAGCAGGAAGTGCGCCAACTCTTTCCCAGTGCCCGTGTTATCCGTCTGGACAGTGATACCACCAGAAACCGCAATGCCTATCTTGATATCTTAGAGCAGGTACGTAATCATGAAGTAGACATTCTGGTGGGCACCCAGATGGTCGCAAAAGGACTTCATTTTCCAGCAATGACCTTAGTAGGAGTTGTATGGGCAGATAGCGGGTTAGGAATTCCCGATTATAAGGCAGCAGAGCGATCCTACCAGCTGTTGGCCCAGGTGACCGGCAGAGCAGGGCGTGGGCAACATCCTGGCAAAGTTATCATTCAGACCCATCAGCCGCAACACTATGTGATTGAATATGCTCAATCTCACGCATATAGAGACCTATATCGACAGGAAAAAGAACTCCGTCAGGCACTTGCCTATCCACCGTTTGGCAGGCTGGTAAATATTCGCTTGAGCGGGAAGCAGGAAGAAGTCGTCAGAACAACAGCAAAGGCTGTAACCTCCTTTTTTCGTTCTCAAATGACCGCACAAAAAAAACAAAGAAGTGATGTGGAAATTCTGGGACCTGCTCCTGCGCCCTTGTCTATGATAAAGAAACGCTTTCGCTGGCAATTATTGCTTAAAAGTAATCGGCTGGAATTGCTTCACAAGCTTTGTGATCTGTTTTTAGAGGAGAAAAAACGTTTTTGCAGGCAGGGAGTCAGGATAGCAATTGATGTGGATCCGGAGAATATGCTGTAATCAGTACAAAAAAAAGAAACACCCCGAAGCGGGGTGTCCTGTCCAACTATAAAAAATACCCTGATAGGAAAAAAAAGGAGGAGTAAACCTACCAGGGTATCGGGTTGAACCTTGTTTCAAATACATGCCCCGGCAGGGAAAAAAGGAGGAGTAAACCTACCGGGACACAGGGTTGAACTTATGTTGTAAAG
This sequence comes from Candidatus Electrothrix sp., assembly GCF_052785085.1. Classification (NCBI taxonomy): domain Bacteria; kingdom Pseudomonadati; phylum Thermodesulfobacteriota; class Desulfobulbia; order Desulfobulbales; family Desulfobulbaceae; genus Candidatus Electrothrix; species Candidatus Electrothrix sp. The sequence goes on along the minus strand of NZ_JALAAI010000090.1, from coordinate 2,850 downwards.
CAAGCGGGCTAAAATCCCCCGGCAGGAAAAAAAGGAGGAGTAAACCTGCCGGGGATAGGGTACCGCACCCTATGCTATATATAAAAAAGGGGGAAATAAAAAATATTTATCCAGAACCCTGTTGTCTTTGTTATAGCCACCGCTTATCCTGCCTGCTCTTTTCGCATCACGTCATTTTGTAATTATATTTGCTATATTCATGCCACTTTTTTACACTTTACCCGTTCTCTTATAATTTCTTGTAATAACTGCCCTAAACAGGAAAGAGAATCTTTGCCAATAAAACATTCTTCCCATTAACATTCAAAGATGAGTAAGTTTTATCCTTAGCCAGAAACAGAAAGGGTAAAAAATATACATTTTCTCGCCATATCCCATAGATGATAGAGAATACCCTCCCCCGGCCTTGTGACCGGGGTAAACTATCAAAGTAACAGTGATGTATACGTCATGTTGCTTAGAAAAGAAAATCATTCTTCCCTGGTTCCTTACAGTATTCTTTGACTTGTACTCCTCTGATAGGTTACACTCGCCCCTATCGTAAAAAAAATACCTGAGACCCATAAAACAATTTCTTCTTCCCCCTGTGGCAAATCCCGTGTCAGAACATCAATACGACGAATCAAAAATAAAGACCCTCAGCTCGCTGGAGCATATCCGTAAACGTCCAGGCATGTACATTGGCCGGCTCGGTAATGGCTCTGACCCTGATGATGGTATCTATATCCTGCTCAAAGAGGTGATTGATAATGCCGTGGATGAGTATATAATGGGATACGGCAAACAGGTTGATATTGCTATCAAAGAGAATGGGCAATGCCAGGTTCGCGACTACGGAAGAGGCATCCCTCTGGGCAAGGTGGTGGAATGTGTCTCTGTGATTAACACCGGAGCCAAATACAACACTGATGTCTTTCAGTTTTCTGTGGGCCTGAATGGGGTGGGCACCAAGGCCGTGAATGCCCTTTCTGAACAATTCACAGTCTGTGCCTTTCGCCAGGGCCGGTTCAAAAAGGCTGTCTTTGCGCAGGGAACCTTACTCCATGAGGAAGAAGGAACAACAGAAGAAAAAGACGGCACCCTGATTGAGTTTCTACCAGATACCAGCTCCTTTCCCCATTACACTTTTGACCTGGATTATGTTGATCAACGGTTATGGCGTTATGCCTATCTGAATGCGGGTTTAACCCTGTATCTGGAAGCCCCGCCTTCCCAGAAACAACCAGAGGATGCAGAAGAGACAGAGAGCAACACCCCTGCACAGAAAAAATACCATTCCAGCAAGGGCCTCCTTGATCTGCTGGAAAAAGAGCTGGGCGATAAGGGCATCTACCCGCCCATTCAGTCCTCTGAAAATGCTCTGGAGTTCGCCTTCACTCACACAGACGATTATAGCGAGACCTATTATTCCTTTGTCAACGGCACCTATACGTCCGAAGGAGGCACTCACCTTTCTGCCTTTCGTGAAGGAATCCTCAAGGGCGTGAATGAGTTCTCAGACAAGAAATACACAGGAAAGGATGTGCGGGACGGGATTGTCGGAACCCTTGCTGTTAAGGTGCAGGAACCGGTGTTTGAGTCGCAGACCAAGAACAAGTTGGGTAATACTGATATAAAGAGCTGGATTGTCAATGCGGTCCGGGACGCTGTGGCCACCTATCTGTACAAGTATCCAGACAGCACAGAACGCTTTATGGACAAGATCCAGCGTAATGAGCGGATTCGCAAAGAGTTACAATCTGTACGCAAAGAGGCCAAAGCCAAGGCCAAAAAGGTTGCCTTCAAGATACCCCAGCTCAAGGATTGCAAATACCATCCTTCCCGGCACAAACCCTCGAACAAGGGCAAGGAGAATATGGTTTTTATCACTGAGGGACAGTCTGCTGCCGGCTCCATTGTCTCTTCCCGTGATCCCATGACCCAGGCAGTCTTTTCCCTGAAAGGAAAGCCCATGAATGTCTTTGGGCAACGGCTTGACCTGCTCTATAAAAACGATGAGATGTATTCGCTGATGCGGGGACTCAATGTCGAGGACTCCATTGCTGACCTGCGCTTTGATAAGATCATCCTGGCCACAGATGCAGACGTGGACGGACTCCATATCCGCAACCTGCTCCTCACCTTCTTTCTCCATTATTTTGAGCCATTGATCAAGCTCGGCCATGTCTATATCCTGGAGACCCCTATCTTTCGGGCCAGGAACAAAAAACAGACTATCTATTGCTATTCTGACCAGGAAAAGGAACAGGCGATCAGCTCGTTAAAAGGGAGAGGGAAAGCTGCTTCAGTGGAGGTTACCCGCTTTAAAGGTCTTGGCGAAATCTCACCACCGGAATTCAAGCAATTCATTGGCCCTGACATGCGGATTCGCCCGGTACGGCTGGATAATCTCTCAAAAGTCAGCGAGGTGCTTAAATTCTACATGGGAAAAAACACCCCGGATCGTCGTCAGTATATTATGGATCACCTGGTGTTGCGTCCGGTCTGAGGTTGCCGCCGCACAGCGGGTCAGATACAATGCCGCCTGTATGGAAGCTTGGATACCCTGAATACGCAGGAGAAAGGAAGAGAGCATGTCGGATATAAAAATATGGCCCGTGGAAGAGATGGTCCATGAGGATGAATTCACTGACCGGGTGGAGCTGTTGCGCGAGCTGGATCAATGGGTGGCCGCGATTCAACGCATGGGTTCATCAAGCACGGCTCTGATCGCGCCGCGCAGGATCGGCAAGACCGTACTCCTGGATCGGCTGGTGAACACGGTCTTTTTCAAGCCGGAGTATAAAGTCGCCCCATTTTACTTCAAAATGACTCGGGAGAAACGGACGCTCAGGGAGTTTCTTCTGGAAT
>NZ_JALAAI010000089.1:0-16223 GCF_052785085.1 Candidatus Electrothrix sp. | reverse complement strand
GAAACAGCGGAGGCCATGTTGTATTTACGGGCGCATTACAAAGCTGGTCGATGGAACATGCTGAGAGAGCATATTTTTTCCCTCAAGGCAGCAAGTGTGGTTTGACCTACTTTTTGGGAATGCTCCCTATATCGCCGTCGCATAAAAGCAAACAGGAGGGACAGATGGAAATCATAACAAAGGTGAGAGACTTTCCCGAGAAAATAAAACATTATCGTATTCCGCCCGAAACCCGCATACGTGTGATAATAACAGACACAAAAACGAGCAAAATCTCTGGTGAAGGTGTGCCATTGCCGATAATCACACATGAAGAACAGAGGCGGAGACTTAATCTTATGCCGAAACGATATGAGCCGGGAGCTTCCGAGGAACTGACGGAAATTATCAGAAAATCCCGCATGAATACAGACTCCCCTGAACTGTGAAATACCATGGCTTATCTTTTTGACACGAATCACTGCATTTACCTGATGAATGGATGGGGTGCTCCTGAATCCAGACGCTCCGCAGAAGAACGGAATACCGCAGAGGCGTTCAACGGGATTCGGAATGATGTGGTTTACATGAGTGAAGTCTCTGTCGGAGAGCTTCTTTACGGAGTCGAACGTTCACGGAAAAAGGAATACAATCGTCAGAGGCTGGAGATGCTGATCTCCGCTGTCCCCCCAGTTCCTGTAACCCGGAGAGTTTGGGAAATATACGGAGAAACGAAAGCTGAACTGAGCAGGCATGGGAAAACGATCCCGGATATGGACCTGCTTATCGCCGCAACAGCGAAATGTCACTGTATGACTCTGGTAGCAAACGATAAACACATGGGGAACCTCCCTGATGCATTTATTTGGGAGAACTGGGCAAAGGAGCGTGGATCTGCTTGAAAGTAACAAAAGCGGACAACGCATTCCCCGAATTGTCTGATTTCGTTTTACTCAATCAAGACCTACATAGTTCATATGGACTGCCATGTTTCACCAAGCCAACCTCACCCACAGCTTAACTCAAATAGGAGCCCAATCCTCTTTTTCCATTTTCGATAAACTTAAACAAGTCTATACTGAACCGGGCCGTCATTATCACACGGATAAATATATTGCTGACTGTCTGACCCTGTTACAACCTCTCCGCCATCCAAGCAACCCATCCAGCGGAGATTGCAATCGCACTTTGGTTTCACGACGCCATCTATGACACCCGCAGGCAAGACAACGAAGAGCAAAGCGCAGAGTGGGCAGCCAGCTTTCTTAGAGCATCCAACGTCAAGCAGGCGATTATAGACCGAATAGCCCAGCTGATCATGGTCACCAAAATCCATAAGCCTCATGATGCCGATACCGCCCTCATGGCAGATATTGATCTCAGTATCTTGGGTACCTTGGGTACGCAGTCCCATCTGTTTGAGCAATACGATGCTGATATTCGTCGTGAGTACGCCTGGGTTCCAGAGCAACAATTCCGACAAGGGCGTGTGCAGGTACTCAAGAGCTTTCTGGAACGAGAGAAAATATACACAACAGCCTGTTTTTCAGAGCAGTACGAAGAGCAGGCCCGAGTAAATCTTAGGCGCAAAATTGAGCAGCTTTCCTCTGGTTTGCTATACCAATGAGAGGAGAAAGGATATGGGATGTAAATCTGATCGGCACAGCATTATGCCCCAACGGGGCTGTATGTAACCAGCCCAGGGTAACACCCTGGGTGTATTTGCTGTCGATTGGGTTGGATAGAAAATCAGTTATCTGAAATTTTGGGATAACTGCCGCTGATGAAAAAAAACTACACCAGAATCATTCAGGATCGACTGTATATGTCTGATTTTGATCTTCTGCTTCAACAAAGTGAGAACGAAAAGAAATTATGAACAACTGCAACATAGGCGCAGCCCTGCACAAGGCCGCTGCGGAACAAAAAGAGGCTGTTGCCCTGGTAACCGGCAAAAAAGGCAAGTACCAGCAATGGACCTTTCAGGAAGTACTGGCCAACAGCAATCGCTTTGCAAATGCCCTGCACAACAAGGGGGTTCAGCGTGGTGATCGGGTCATGCTCATGGTACGGCCTTCTATGGAATTTATCTGCTTGACCTATGCCCTGTTTCAGCTGGGTGCGGTGGTGATTCTTATTGATCCGGGCATGGGCTATAAGAATCTGCTCCGTTGTATTGGCTCGGTTCAACCCAAGGTACTGCTCGCCATTCCGCCGGTTCATCTCTTTTCCCGCCTCTTTCGCCAGCCCTTTGCCACGGTGGAACGGCGCTTCTGCGTTGGTCCGAATTTGTTGGGTATCTGCGGCATCTCTATGAAAGGAGCAGCCAGCAAGGCCAGCCCGGAATTCACAGCAGTGAATACTAAAGAAGACGAGCTGGCTGCGATTATTTTCACCACCGGTTCCACTGGCCCGCCCAAGGGGGTCCAGTACACCCACGGCATTTTTTATCATCAGCTCCAACAGATCCGTGATTATTACGGTATTGGCGCAGAGGATATTGATCAGCCGGGTTTTCCCCTGTTTGGCCTTTTTGCCACAGCCCTGGGTGCAGCAGCAGTGATCCCGGATATGGATCCCACCCGTCCGGCAGAGGTGGACCCGGCCAGGTTTATCCGTTCCATTCAGGATAAGCAGGTGAGCTATTCTTTTGGTTCGCCTGCCATCTGGAACGTGGTCAGCCGCTACTGCATTGATCAGCAGATTACCCTGCCAGTCCGCAAGATCCTCATGGCCGGTGCCCCGGTACCGGGTGAGTTAATCGAGCGGGTGCAGCAGATCATGCCCAAGGACGGTGAGATTTACACCCCTTACGGTGCTACAGAAAGTTTGCCTTCCACCTCTATCACAGGTCGTGAGATCCTCAAGGAGACCTGGAAAGAGACCCGAGTGGGCAAGGGCACTTGCGTTGGGCGTCCCTTGCCAGGGATGCGGGTGGAAATTATCAGGCCGGTTGATGGTCCACTGGCTGATTGGAATGAGGCTGATGTCTTGCCAACAAGCACCATCGGTGAAATTGCGGTCAAAGGGCCAGTGGTGACGCCAGCCTATGATCATAATGAAGAGGAAACCCGGATGGCTAAAATCCCTGATGCAGAAGGTGGCGGCTTATGGCACCGCATGGGCGATATGGGTTATCAGGATGATCAGGGGCGACTTTGGTTCTGCGGTCGTAAGGCTCATCGGGTCCTGACTGAGAATGGCCCCATGTACACTATCTGCTGTGAGGCTATCTTTAACGAGCATCCCGAGGTCTTTCGTTCTGCCTTGGTTGGTCTGGGCGAGCCGGGTAAACAGGAGCCTGTGTTGACCGTGGAATTATACGCCAAAAAGGCCAGGGATGAAGAGCGTCTTTGCGCGGAACTGCGTGAACTGGCCCGTGCCAATCTTCTGACCAGCAGGATTAAGACCTTTATGATCTTTGCGGTCTTTCCTGTGGATATTCGTCATAATGCCAAAATTTTCAGGGAAAAGCTGGCTGTCTGGGTTCAGCAACGGATGGATTGCCGCCAAGGGCTCTGAAAATAGCCAGAGCGCAGAGGCTCTGCGCTGGAGTTTGTTTGCATTATAGGGCTGTAGGAGAAGATCTGTATGTCTGCCCGTCATAAGCGGGTAAAATATTCCCTGTTGCCCTTTATGTTTAACGAGCCAAAAACTTTAATTTTGTTCTGTTGTTTTGGGTAAAAAATACCCGTCCCTCCCTTGAAGCTTCTTTTTTTTATGTCCGAGAAACATATTCGCTGATACAGTTATAAGCAAGAATTCCTGCTGATATCTTGATGTGGTACGAATACTGTTGCTTTGGCTTTGTCAGCTGGTTTGTGAATATCTTCTGTTCGGCATGCTAATTGCTTTTAAAGATAATTAGACTTACTCGGCATCCTTGAGTTTTTTTTAAGCGGTTTACAGAGTAAGTATTTTACTTGAATATTTAATTGTACTTGTTAACCTTTTTTTGCTGTTTATGGGCATCCAATACTCCAAAGTGGAAGCATAAAAAAATTGAAAAATTGATTGAGCAGCTCAAACGAGACTCGATACTATCATATACAATGATTTGCCCAGATGTACATAGAGAAGGTAACAGGGCGTAACTAGAATATATTATGCGTAAATTTTCTGATAACAAGAAATCCTTCAGGCGTGTGTTAATCCTCTTGCTTGTGGGGTGGACTCTGTTGTTTGTTGTTTTGCTGTGTTGGAACAGGTGGCATTTAAAGAATACCATAGTTCTGCTGGCTGAAAACAACGCGAGAATGTTCTGGAAAAAGGATATTTTGTACCGGGCATGGAATGTTTTTCACGGAGGGGCCTATGTGCCGGTGTCTAAGGAAACTGAACCCAACCCTTATCTTAATCTTGAGCATCGTGATGTAACGATCGGTGGACAGGACTACACCCTTGTTAATCCAGCCTATATGTTCAGGCAGTTTTATGAGGATGGGCAGGAGAACACAGCTATTCAGGGACATTTGACAAGCCTGAATCCCCTGCGCTCGGATAATAAACCAAGTCCCTGGGAAGAGGAGGCACTTCGCTCTTTTGAACAGGGCAGTGAGGAGTATATTAAACTGACCAAGATAGAGGATACATATTTTCTTCGCTTTATGCGTCCTGTTCGTATGAAGAAAAAGTGTTTACGGTGTCACACAGGGGAGGAAGAAAAGGTTGGTGGTATCAGAGGGGGAATCAGTATTTCTATTCCTTTGGAAGAACATTTTTCATTATTTTATACGAATTTTAACAAACTTTCATGCGCTTTTTTTGCAATTTGGCTTGTTGGGGTTGCGATCATTCTTGGTATGTATCGAATTGTCAGGAAAACAATTGGTACGTTGATCCAAAGTGAACAGCAGAAAAGTACGATTCTGGACACCATAGACAGGATTGGGATCGGTCTTTATATTATTGACACAACGTATCAGGTTCGCTATGCAAACAGCACAATGGATCATTGGTTTTCCTGTAAATCCGGGATGACATGCTATGAGTCTATTCATGCCCGTGATACACCCTGTGTGACCTGTTCTGTTGAGCAGGTTACAGAGGAGCAAGAGACGGTACGCTATGAGCTGACCTATAACGATCAGTTTTTTGATGTTATGGCGACGCCTATCATTTTACAGGATGGTAAACCAGGGAAGCTTGAACTGAGGATTGATGTCACTGCCCATAAAAAGATTGAACAGGAACAGCGCAAGGCTTTGGAGCTTATTAAGGCCAAAGAAGTTGCTGAAGCAGCAACCCATGCCAAATCTGTTTTTCTGGCCAATATGAGCCATGAAATCCGGACTCCCATGAATACCATTATCGGAATGTCGCAACTTGCCCTTGAAACCGGTTTAACACCGGAACAACATAATCTCATCTCAAAGGTGAATATCTCTTCCAGGTTATTGCTTGGCATAATAAATGATATCCTTGACTTATCAAGAATAGAAGCTGGCAAGATGAAACTGGAAATAAGTGATTTTTGTTTACAGGAGGTGCTGAATCATCTTGCAGATACTCTTCAAATTAAAGCAGATGAAAAGAGACTGGGTTTGCATATAAGCTGTTCTGAAGAGATACCTCATGTTCTTCAAGGAGATCCCTTGCGCCTGGGTCAGGTCTTGATTAATCTTGGAAATAATGCTGTCAAGTTTACCCCAGAGGGGCATATTGATGTCAATGTCCGTTTGACTGGGCAGCAGGAAGGACGCGTGTGGTTGGGATTTTCTGTTCAGGATACTGGGATTGGCATGAGCAGTGAAGAACAAAAGCGTCTTTTTCAATCCTTTACTCAGCTGGATAATGATATCACCCGTCAGTATGAAGGCAGTGGTTTAGGGTTGGCCATCTGTAAAAAACTGGTAAATATGATGGGAGGAGATATTTCAGTAACCAGTGAGCCGGGAAAAGGCTCTTGTTTTTCTTTTACCCTGGAACTGGAGGCCGGGAATGGTCAAAAACTGCCTGAAAAGAGAGCAGGGGGAACAAACAGCATATCCGGGCTGGAGGGAAAGAGAGTGCTTTTGGTGGAGGATAATATCTTTAACCAGGAATTGGCAACCATCTTACTTCGCCGTAAAAACCTTGTTGTTTTCCATGCAGGGAATGGCAGGGAAGCCTTGGATTTTCTCAGCAGTAAACCTGTTGACTGCGTACTCATGGATATCCAGATGCCAGTTATGGATGGATATACGGCCTGCCGGGAAATTCGCCAGCAGCTAGAGTTTAATAATCTGCCTGTTATTGCCATGACAGCCAATGTCATGAAAAGTGATATTGCAAAAAGCAGGGAAGCTGGCATGAATGATCATATTGGCAAGCCTCTTAATGAAGATGAGGTCTTTGCAACCCTGATGAAGTGGATGGACAAGAGTTTTAATTCGGGCAACGAAGAAAGGCTGCCTGTATGATAAGGGGAGCGTTGAACAGGGCATCCTGGTTTCCCCATTCATCATAGCCCATTGCCACCCATTCTCCCTGATTCACCAGATCATCATAGGCGAATTTCCAACCGCTCCAGTGGTCCCGGCATTTATAGGGTTGTGCAGGACCGTAGTAGGAAAATGCAGGCCCCTGGTTATTATTGGCCAACCGTGTTCCGCCGAGCAGCAACATATCTGCTCCCCGTTCCATAGCTTCTGCTTCAACTGCCTGGGCAATGCCTTGACCTGTGAATCCTTCAGGAATATGGACAAGCAGATGGGCAAAGACCCGGCAGGTCACTGGAACCTGGTGTTCCTGAAAGGTGGGCACTACTTTTTCAGTGGGAGAATAGGTTATTCCTTTATAGCCTTTTGTTTTTTCCCAAACCTTGAGGTGGGTAAGTTCGTCCTTGAAGTCAGTTACATTTCCCCAAAGGTTGCGAGCAGTCTGGCCTGTTTCGGCGCAGCCAGACAGCAAAAGGAGGATTGCGCCTCCGCTAATGAGAGGAAAAAAAACGCGTAATATCTTCATGCTGGTTGCTGTTCCTTGCTGGTCTATGGTTGCCCTCTCTTTTAAACAAGGGAGGGGCACTCTGTTATGATGTATTATAACGGAATATTGCCGTGTTTACGCCAGGGGTTCTCCAGTCTTTTATTGCGAAGCATGGCCAGAGAGCGGCAGATCCGGGTGCGGGTATGATGTGGCATGATAACATCATCAATAAAGCCACGACTACCTGCAACAAAGGGGTTGGCAAACCGGGCTGTGTACTCTGCTGTCCGCTTTTTGACCATTTCTTCGTCTTGACTATCGGCCCGAAAAATAATTTCAACAGCACCCTTAGGACCCATGACAGCGATTTCAGCACTGGGCCAGGCAAAATTAACATCGCCCCGCAGATGCTTGGAACTCATCACGTCATAGGCCCCGCCATAGGCCTTGCGGGTGATGAGGGTGATTTTAGGTACTGTTGCTTCAGCATAGGCGTAGAGCAGTTTGGCGCCGTGTTTGATAATGCCGCCGTATTCCTGAGAGGTGCCTGGGAGAAAGCCGGGAACGTCTACAAAGGTAATAATCGGAATATTAAAGGCATCGCAGAAGCGAACAAAGCGGGCCGCCTTACGTGATGAGGAGATATCAAGACAACCTGCCAGCACCATGGGTTGATTGGCAACGATTCCTACTGTAGAGCCTTGCATTCGAGCCAGACCAATGATGATATTAGCGGCAAAGTCGGGCTGGATCTCGAAGAAATCATGCTCATCCACCACCTTGGTGATGAGTTCCTTTATGTCATAGGGTTTATTGGGATCGTCTGGAATCAGGCTGTCCAGAGAAAATTCGGTGCGCTCGGGAGTATCATTGCAGGGCCAGACCGGTGGTGCCTCCCGGTTATTGGAGGGAAGGAAATTAACAAACCTTCTCAGCATCAGCAAGGCTTCCGCACCGTTATCAAAGGCCAGATCAGCCACCCCGGAGCGGCCTGTATGGGTGGCAGCTCCACCCAGCTCTTCCGCTGTTACGCTTTCATGGGTGACGGTTTTAACCACATCCGGTCCAGTAACAAACATATATGAGGTGTTTTTCACCATAAAGATGAAGTCCGTCATTGCCGGAGAATAGACAGCACCACCAGCACAGGGACCCATGATCATGGATATCTGTGGGATTACTCCGGAAGCCATTACGTTGCGCTGAAATATATCTGCATATCCGGCCAAGGCATCAACACCTTCCTGAATGCGTGCTCCACCAGAATCGTTCAGGCCAATGACCGGGGCACCAACTTTGATGGCATGGTCCATGATTTTACAGATTTTTTCCGCATGTGCTGCTGATAACGAGCCGCCAAATACGGTAAAATCCTGGCTATAGACAAACACAAGTCGCCCACATACGGTTCCATAGCCAGTGACCACCCCATCTCCAGGGATTTTTTGATCTGCCATGCCAAAATCCACACACCGATGTTCGACGAACATATCCCATTCTTCGAAGCTGCCTGGATCAAGAAACAGTTCAATGCGTTCACGAGCGGTCAGCTTTCCTTTGGCGTGTTGTTTATCAATCCGCTTCTGACCTCCGCCAAGGCGGGTTGCCTCACGTTTTGCGTCAAGTTGGTCTATAATATCCTGCATAATATTGAAGAGTAGAGAGTATAGAAAATACCGGGTGCCCCTTGGGGCACCCAATCAAATTTCATCTTTTGTTGCCCCCTCCCCCAAAAGGAGCGATGGGTGTTATTTGGGTTGCTTCGAACATTGCGGAGTTGAGCATATCTCGGTTAGCACGCCGTGGGTGGATTTTGGGTGGAGAAAGCCTATCTGTTTGCCACCAGCCCCAGGGATTGGTGTCGGGTTGATGAGTTGGCAACCGGCTTGCGCAGCTTGTTCCAGTTGCGCTGCTGTATTATCGCTGTGGTAGGCAATATGATGGACTCCTTCACCCTGGCGTTCCAGGAATTTTGCTATGGGGCTGTTCTCACCCATAGGTTCAAGTAATTCAATTTTTGTTTCGCCGAGAGAAAAAAAAGCCGTACGCACCTGTTGGGAAGGAACTTCTTCAATGCGCTTGCAATGCAGGCCAAGAGCCTGCTCGTAAAAGGCGCGGGCATCAGTAATGGAGTGAACAGCTATTCCTATATGGTCTATTTTTTTTAGCATATATGGAAACTCATTTGGAGCTCATTTCAGGAGAGGGGAAGTGTTTTCCCTCTCCCAGATTTGTATTTAGTTGCACCCGAGTCCCCAACCCCAGGAGTCAATACAGGTCACCTGTGGAATCACCTTGCCACCACAGGATTGATAGCAATAGCGATGTTCTTTATTGCACTGTTCAAAGTTTGGGGGAGGGCAAGGGGTTCGGTTGTCGTAACAGGTCATTTCCCTGGATTTAATGCAGTTCTCCAGTTTAATGCTTGCTATCTCGTTGCGATGTTGGCAATCTTTCCTGGCAGCTTTAACGTCGTTTTTGCATTCAGTTCTGTTCTGCTTACATTGCATAATACAGAGTTGCCCCTGCTGGGTTGTTGGTGGTTCCAGCATGTACTCTGTCTTATACAATGGGCCGCAGGCATTCAGTGATAGCAGCAACAGCGACAATATTCCTGCACCCCATAGGCTCCTTACATGTGGAATTTTTTTTCGTACTTTCTTCATAACTCCTCCCCCTTGTGCATTAGCTTTCCTGGAGTTTATCTGTGATCAGGTCATAAAGGACATTACTGGTTTCCCGGACAACGCGTACACAATTTTTTCGGGTGCTGTCTGGATTTGTTCGGAAATTTTGTACAGCCTCTTTGTCTTTCCAATCTAGCTGGGCAATATCAGAGCATTGAGTACTGCCGTACGGTTCTGTGATTTGGGCAAATTTTTGCACCATTGCATAGCTGACACTACACATTTGTTTATGATTTTCCTGCTGAGGCGTTGTTTTTCCCAGAGTAAAGCCGATTGTTGCCAAGGCACCGGACAGGGCTCCGCAGGTCTGCCCACTACTCCCCATGCCACCAGCAAAGGGGGCCATAGCTGCAACAACTTCTGGTGATGGTGGCTCGTCTCTGAAGAGTTCTGCGCAGGCACAGAGGACGGCTTGGCTGCAATGAAAGCCATCTGCAAAAAGTTGAGCGGCTTTGTCTGCTGTTTCTTCTCGTTCTTTCTGTTGCTTATCCTGTTCCATTTCTTTTTTGCTCCTTTTATATTGTCCCGTTCCTGAGAGGGCGGAATGGGAGTTATTGCAAACTTCTCTCTGTTAAGGGAGAGTTGTATCATTTCAAACCAAAGGTGGAGTGAGGATCCTGCGAGTATCTGTTGCTGATAGTCGTTTCTTCTTGAGGGAAAGGAATGGAGACAGTCCCACACTTAGCCATCTTAACATGTATCGGTCAATAAACTCAAAGAAGTTTTTTATTCTTCAGGCGGAACTTGTTCATCTGTTGTTTTTGCCTGCTCTGTACCCAGTGAACCGACTTCAGGAAGATACTCATGAAAGGCATCACCATAAATTTCCCAAATGGTTATAAAAAGCCCGGAAATAATCGGTCCGATAATGATGCCGAGAACACCAAACAAGGCTATGCCACCAAGAGTACCGAACAGGACAAAGAGATCATGCATTTCAGTATCTTTGCCCACTAAACGGGGACGGATCAGGTTGTCCAGATTTCCTGCAACAGCACCGCAGATAACAGCAAGCAGAATAACGCCGGAAAAATCACCACCTATTGCAAGGATAATCAGGGCCGGTACCCATACCACAGCTGTGCCCACAGCCGGTATAATAGAGAGAATAGCCATGATGGTTCCCCAGAAAACAGCCCCCTGGATGCCTGCCAGAAAAAAGGCAAACCCGCAGATTCCTCCTTGCAGTATCCCGATAATAAAGGTCGATTTCATGGTTGCGCCGGTTATGGAAGTGAAGCGCAGGAGAAGGCGTTCTTCATCTTCATGTGACATGGGGAGGTAATATAAAATCTTTCTCAACAGAATTTCTCCGGTACTCAAAAAATAAAACATCACATAGAGCATGATCACAATATTAAACAGGGCGTTGATCGTTATCTTGGTTAGGGATGTAAGGGAGTTAATGATCAGATTGGAGACAATGCCGACAACTTCACCAGCCTTTTGCAGGATCATATCCCGGTAGGGCAGAAAGATTTCGTGATGAGGTATTTTACTGATATATTTAGAAAGTGCCCCTGGTTCTTCCACAAAGGATTCTATCCACGGGGTCACTGACTGGCTCACATGGACAGCCTGGCTGATGACTACGCCGATGAGAAGGGCCAGAGGAATCAGAATGAGACAGACAATGGCAACGATAACGAGGATAGATGCCAGATTTTCTCGGTTATTCAGGCGTGGAGTGAGCCACCTGTGTGTAGGAATTGTCATGGCGGAAAAGAGTCCGGCCATGAAGATTGCCATAAGAAATTGCCGAATCATGGTCAGGAACAGGGCTGAGATTGCTGTTACCATGATCAGAAGTATTATCTTGTTGACATGAGGATGTTTGATCATCTTTGACCGCCTTTTCGGTTTCACCGTAAAGAAAGCATTATCAGGTTATCTGAGAATGAGACAGTTGGGTTCTTTTGGGAGAGAAATTTAACTATGCTCAATTCCCTGTAACTTGTCAATGTTTTTAGTCTATACCCGTGTCTTGCAACAAAATGATCCCTGTAGTAAAGTCAGCCTTTATTCTGTTACTTTATTTTCATGGTTTCCGATGGACTGCCGATGAATTGGCATTGGAGAGTTTAGCGTATTTTGAAATTCAGAATTATACAAAATGGAAGTATTTTTTAAGATAATAACGAAACTGTAATTTGTGACAATTACGTGCCGGACAAATGAGAAGCAAAACAAATTTTTTACCAAAGTCAACAGGTCTTCTTGTTTTGCTTCTTTTTCCTTAATGCATAATCTCTCATGGTTGATTTGGGATGATTTTTGTTTTATACGCAAAAAATGTTTTAATTACAAGGGAATACTAAGTTTATTCTTGTATCTCACCAGGCTTTTTATAGAGTAACATATTGAAAATATATAGCTAACTACCAAATGTATGTTTAAAGCATGTACCCCAAAAAAAGGCTGGTTTGAAAAAATTAAGAGCTTTTTCTTTTCAATGTTTAAAAGTATTGACTAATCTCTTTTAAAATGACACGATAGTATTTTTAATTATGTGAACCAACAATTCGTTTTTGTAAGGAGAGAATATTATGGCTAAAAATGAAGACAAAATTGTAAGCCTGCTTCAGGAAGGTGTAACTTTTGCTCCTCCGGTTGAAGGACAAGATCAGGCTCACGTTAAATCAATGGATGAATATAAGACTGCTTATAAACGCTCCATGGAAGATCCTGAAGGTTTTTGGGCTGATCGGGCCGAAGAGCTGGTTACCTGGGATAAGAAATGGGATAAAGTGCTGGAATATGATTTCAGCAAGCCTGAGATTGAGTGGTTTAAGGGTGGTAAGCTGAATATGTCGGTGAATTGCCTGGATCGTCACCTCACCAATGGTCGCCGCAATAAAGCTGCTATCATTTGGCAGGGTGAGCCGGAAGAGGACGTCAAGGTCTACACCTATCAGATGCTGCATACTGAGGTCTGCCGTTTCGCCAACGTGCTGAAGAAAAAAGGCGTAAAAAAGGGCGACCGTGTCTCCATTTACCTGCCTATGATCCCTGAGTTGTCTATTGCCCTGCTGGCCTGTGCCCGTATTGGTGCGATCCACTCTGTTGTCTTTGCAGGTTTTTCCGCAGTAGCTCTGCAGAGTCGAATTCAGGACTGTGAAGCCAAGGTACTGGTGACAGCTGATGCTGTGCTCCGTTCAGGCAAAGTTATCCCGCTGAAGCCCAATGCAGATAAGGCGATGGAAGGCAGTGACAGTGTTGAAAGCTGTATCGTTGTTGAGCGGGCTGGTAATGATATCACCATGCAGGAAGGTCGCGATAGCTGGTGGCACGAAGAAGTAGCTGCCGAAGATATCAGCAGTGAGTGCGAGCCAGAGTCTATGGATGCGGAAGACATCCTGTTCATCCTCTATACCTCTGGTTCTACCGGTACTCCTAAGGGGGTTGTTCACACCACTGGTGGTTACCTGACCTATGCTATGCATACCTGTCAGTGGGTTTTTGACCTGAAAGATGATGATGTCTACTGGTGTACCGCTGATATCGGTTGGATCACCGGCCATACCTATATCCTTTATGGGCCGCTGGGGCTGGGTGCTACTTCTCTTATGTTTGAAGGTGTTCCTTCCTATCCAGGACCGGATCGCTTCTGGAAGATTGTTGAAAAATTTAAAGTTAACACCTTTTACACTGCCCCGACGGTTATCCGTGCTCTGATGCGGGAAGGCGAAGAGCCGATTCAAAAGCATGATCTTTCCAGTCTCCGTGTTCTTGGTTCTGTTGGTGAGCCCATCAATCCAGAAGCATGGATGTGGTATCATGTAAATATCGGTAAAGAGAAACTGCCTATCGTGGATACCTGGTGGCAGACAGAGACCGGTGGTATCATGATTTCACCGTTGCCGTATGCAACCACCCTGAAGCCTGGTTCAGCTACCTATCCGCTGCCTGGTATTGATGCGGCAATCTATGACGAAGATGGTAACGAAGCTGCACCGAATGAAGGTGGTCACCTGGTTATCCGTAAGCCGTGGCCAGGAATGTTACGTGGTGTCTACAAAAACCCGGAACGTTTCAAGAAGACCTATTTCAGCCGCTATGATAACACCTATGATCCAGAAGATGGTGCGCGTCAGGATGAGGACGGCTGTTTCTGGATCATGGGTCGTCTGGATGACGTTATCAATGTATCCGGTCACCGTCTGGGTACTGCTGAGATTGAGTCTGCACTGGTTTCCCATGCCGCAGTGGCCGAGGCTGCTGTTGTTGGGATGCCGCATCCGGTCAAAGGCCAAACCATCTTTGCCTATGTTACCCTGATGTCTTCTGTTGCGGAGTCTGACGAGCTGATCGCTGAATTGCGCAAGCATGTCCGGACTGAGATCGGACCCATTGCTACCCCTGAGGTGATCATGTGGGCACCAGGCCTGCCCAAGACCCGTTCTGGTAAGATCATGCGTCGTATCCTGCGTAAGATTGCAGCTGACGATTTTGATAACTTCGGTGATACCTCTACCCTGGCTGATCCTTCTGTTGTGGATCACCTGGTTGAAGGGAGAAAGGGCATGTAAAAGGGTTTCATAACTGTTTTCCCGTTCCTTTTTGGGGGCGGGAAATGAGCAATGAGACGTGCATGAAAAAGCCCGAGGGAGAAGTTCTTCCCTTGGGCTTTTTTGGTTTCAGTTCAGAGGATTGGGAGCGGCGGAGATTATTTTGTTAAGATCAATCTACAACTTAAACTCATCAACCACCGCAATCAGCAGGGCATGACGGTGCGCCTTGTTCAGCCTGCTCAGGTCATTACAGCGGATGATTTCTTCTTTCATGGCAAAAGGAACATTGCCAAAACGAACCTCCAGTACTTCCAGCACAGCTTCCTGGGCCTTTTCCAGTTGCCCTCTGGTACGTCCCTGCTCAACTCCTTCGCTCATTCCCTGCTGGATTCCCTGAAGCAGTCCTTTTTCTCTCGCCATTCTTTCTATCGTTGACATATAGGGCATAGTTTGTGCCTCCTCAAACAGTTTCATTTCCTTGTTGAATTGTAACGCTTCGGGTTCAGGCAGTTTCAGCACATAATCTATAAAACGGTACAGTCTGATAATCTGTTCCTTGCTGTATTCCCTGCTATACAGTTCTTTGGTCAGATCCAATCTGAAGCTGTAGCGTTTATCCGGGTCGTTTTCAGACTTGATCTTAGCCAGCTGCACCCTGGTGATGACCGCAAACAGGTTGTCTGCTTTTTCAAGTTCAGGGTGGTCAAAGTCCAGCAATTTGATCACTGGGTAGGTGAACCTGACTTCGCAGCCGAACAGCTCTGACCTGAAACGGTCGGGCCGGAAGCCCGGACTGCCGTCGATAAGCAGAGCAATACTGACGACCTTTCTGCAATACTTGTCGAACGTCCTGTAATTGTAGACATACATCCGTTCGGAAAAGCCGCTTTCCCGACTCCCCTGCACTTCGATGTGAATAAGTATCCATTCCTTCCTTCCGTCTTTGAGGCGTACTTCGAGCAGTCTGTCTGCCTCACGCCTGACATTGTCACTGTCGCTGATAATTTCGTTCAGCTCCTTGTCCAGAAACTTCACGCCTTGGGCAAAGTCGATTTTCCGGTGCATCTCCGGCAGATAGAACCGGAAGAAGTCTTCAGTGAAGTCCTCTATCACGTCCTTCCAGTCGCTATCCATATCAGAAGGAGGCACTGTTTCCCTGTTTGTTTTCATATGTATGGTATTTCTGCTCATAGCTTCGGGTAACTGCGAAAAAGATGCATCCTCCATCGTAGAAGGAGGGCGCAGCTTTGTCAAGTCGAATGTCAGCAGGAAAGGAGGACTCGGTATTTCCTGTCTTATCCCAACAAAAAAAGCGGAGACAAGGCAAACCCTCTCTCCGCTTATCAGCTGGAACGATACTCTGTTCAGCAAATTAGAACTCAAACTCATCATTCAAGATCGTTGCCCCATTCATGTCATCCGTTGACTGTAACCTCTTGGCCGAAATTGATGGTGCTCTCCACCTGAATGCTCTGATCCCGGTTCCTGGCCTTTTGTTCAGCAGGCTGACCCTGCTTTTTCCGGGCCTTCTTGTACTGTTCCGTCCACCAGGAGCGGATGCTGTCCTGCCACTCCTTGTCCATCTGCTCTGTGATTGGATCAAGCGCATTACCCAACAACCTGTCCGCAGTCTGCCCAGGTTCCGTGAGCACAATGCGAGGTGCAGCCTTGAGGGCCTCAAACCGTTCCCTGAGACAGGGATGGGTGAGGTCAATTCTGGTCTCGACCCGCATGGCCTGATGCAGCCAGTACTCAGCCCATTTCATATTCAGTTGCGTACCAAGATTCTCTGCCATGCCCCTATAAGGATCAACAAAGGGTTCAGGATATTGCTGCGCCAGACTGAGCAATCCGGGCCAGTACGCCTCCTCCAGATACCTGTCAAGCACATGGTTAAGGGTCAGCGATTCCACAGCAGTCTCGCGTGACACCAGACGGACAGACAGGGCATCAGCCTCGAATTCACTCATGCGGGACTGGGCCAGAGCGCAGGCTGTACAATAGGGTATAAACGCAATACCGCAAAACTCGCACAGTAGCTTCAGGCAGCAAGCTTATACCACTGTTCCTTGAGCTTGTTTAACTGCTTCTGTGATTGTTTAGCGGAACGGATATGAGTTTTAAACCGATTCCTGTGATT
>NZ_JALAAI010000088.1:0-16934 GCF_052785085.1 Candidatus Electrothrix sp. | reverse complement strand
TTGTTCAGATTATGCGTAAAATAAGGAGAGAAAAGGACTTAAGGGAGTTAATAGAAGAGCATTTTCATCCAGGTGTTCCAGCTATTTAAGTGGTACCAGAGGGATATGTCAGATAGGAAATTATCAGAACGTGATATTACCTATTGATCTTTCCACCTTCTTACAGGTACAATAAGTTTAACTCTCTGTACTTAGATTTACCCTTACTTACTGCCTTTACTGTCCTTACCGGGCGCTTTTTTTGCGAACATAAAAAATTATGGATATCATTACCGCAGGAGGCAGCCTCCTGATTATGCTGATCGCCATTTATATCCTGGCAATCATAACTGACGAATACTTTATTCCCAGCCTGGACCGCATTTCCCACTTCCTGAACCTGCCTCATAATGTGGCAGGGGCCTCGCTCATGGCTGTAGGATCATCAGCCCCTGAACTGGCTATCGCCTTGACAGCCCTGTTTCATGGTAGCGGTGAACATAGCGATGTGGGGATTGGCACGATTGTTGGGTCTGCGGTCTTTAATATCCTGGTCATAACCGGGGCCTCAGCCTTGGCCCGACCAGCAAAAGTCACCCTTTCCGTGGTTATACGGGATTGCCTGGTCTATGTGCTCTCCATTGCTCTGCTGCTCTTTACCTTCTTGGATGGACAGATTCACCCGATGGAAGCCTTTTCTTTTCTCTTCTTTTACATTGCTTATCTGGTTATCCTCTATAAATGGAACTCCTGGTTTCCTGATACGACTGATGCAGAGGAATACAAAATAACAGCCTCGAACACTGACAAGAGCAACTTGGATGATGAGCAACGAACAAAACTGGCCATGATCAATCATTGGACATCCAAGGGCCTGGGCTTTTTTGCTGGTCAAGTGGAGCAGTCCTACTTGCGGGTTTTTCTGGTCTCCATTGCTGTTATTGTCGCGTTAAGCTGGATCTTGGTAAAATGCGTAATTGTCTTTGGTGATGCCACTGCCATCCCTCCGGTCATTGTTGCCCTGACCCTGCTGGCTGCTGGTACCTCAGCGCCGGATATGATCTCCTCAGTGGTTGTTGCCCGCCAAGGACGAGGTGACATGGCGGTAGCCAATGCTGTGGGCTCAAATATCTTTGATATTCTCATCTGCCTGGGCCTGCCCTGGCTGATTGCTATGGGTATTGGAATGTTGAACGGAGGTCAGACCTTTGTCGAAGTTGGAACTGCGGATCTGCTCACCTCTACCCTGGTGCTGTTGGGAACGGTTTTTGTCCTGTTTATTTTTCTTTATACAGAACGGACCCTGAGCCGGATTGAGGGAGGTATCCTGATAGCGATGTATATTATCTATGTCCTGTGGATCTGGCTGGGCGGGTGATGAGAAGTCCGTACAAAAACGTTGTTCAGAACAGTTCATCCACAGCAACAGAAAAACCGGAAAGGAGAAGAGATTCCACCGCCCCTTTTCCCTCAACCTCCTGGTGCAACTGGAATTTCTTTGGGTGCGGCTCTTTTAAAACAGAATCAACATATTGATAAAATTTTCATTTTTTAGTTTTGGCTGTCGTTAATTTGCTTGATTTGTCCCTGCTGATGCGGTAAAAAGTTACAGGTATTTTTTTACTCAGCACCCTGGAGAGTCCATATGTACAGCCCCTGTCACCTTGCGGAAAGCAATAAAGAATATTACATACCTTCTTTTGAAGCACTTGATAAACTGGCTCCCCACACATCCGGCATGAAACTCTCATCTTCCTCCTTCGAAAATGTGGAAGCAGTTATTCAAGAAAAAGGACAAGAAATTATACGACAACTGGCGCAAGGGTATCTGTCCCAACGTTCTGCGGAAGAGAAAAAAAAAAGAATTTGTTGTTGGAGAAGACGGTATTCGCCGCAGTAGTCGCAGAAAGGGTTGTACCCGAAAGATAGATTTTATGTTTAAACAGCTTGCGATTAAGCCAATATCGACCTGATAATATTCAAAATTAAAATTACTGCGGCATTACAGACCCTCTGATAATCCTTCTGGTATTAATCGGTTTACTTGTATTCCCAATGGGGTACGGCGTGTGGACATGGTCTCGTCAGGAAAATTGAGAACTGCGCAATTATCTCCCCTATGTTGTTAAAGGAACAGAACCAGGAAACAGAACTCCACAAAGAGGCAGTCGCTCTGACCTGCTCATTTCTCGGTCTTTTTCTCCTGCTCAGCCTTGTGAGCTATATTGTACCGATCTTTGCAGCCCAGCCCGCCTTGCCCACTGCTGAAGGCAATTGGTGCGGTGGTGTAGGGTTTTATACAGCCTTCTATCTTTTTTCCTTTGTTGGCGTTATTTCTTTCTTTCCAGTACTTTTGCTCTTTTACGTCGCTGTGGCCCTGTTTACGGTCTCAGCAACTCTGGAGC
Organism: Candidatus Electrothrix sp.; assembly: GCF_052785085.1. Classification (NCBI taxonomy): domain Bacteria; kingdom Pseudomonadati; phylum Thermodesulfobacteriota; class Desulfobulbia; order Desulfobulbales; family Desulfobulbaceae; genus Candidatus Electrothrix; species Candidatus Electrothrix sp. The sequence goes on along the minus strand of NZ_JALAAI010000088.1, from coordinate 14,550 downwards.
GTCTCCCCTCTATTATTGCCGGTGCCACAGGAACCCTGCTTGCAGCCTCTGGACTCTTGGCCGGTGCTGAACAAGTTTTCTTTCCATCAGCATTTATTCTTCCTGGGGGTTATCTGGGCGATTTGCTGCGAGGAGGTCTGGAAGGAGTTGTAGGATCTGTTGGCTCGGTGCTAATCCTGGTTTTAATCCTGATCTTCTCTCTTATGGCCGCAATCCGCTTTTCTCCCCTGACCTCTGCCCTCTGGTTCTGGGAACAAACACCCGTGGTTGTGGAAAAAATGGCTACAGGTAAAGATTGGACCAGAGATAAAATTACTACCTGGAAAACAGAGCGACAAAAACGACTGGAAAACCAACCCGCTCCTCTGAAGATTAATCCCCCTGCGGCAACTCCGTCTCTGCCTGTCCTGCAATCAGCAAAAAAAGTCTTTAATGCGGCAGAAAAGCAAATCACCAGGGTTAAAGAACGGTTCCCTGCTGTTCATGAACCTGTTAAACGGGAATCAATCATGGCAACGGAGGATGGCGAATTTGCACCAGAACCACCCGTTGTACGAACCGGAGAATTCCAACTCCCACCAATTTCCCTGCTTGAAAAAAATACTCAGGGTGACCTGGAGGTTGACCGACAGCACTATTATGAAGTCAGTGAAAAACTGGTTGCCAAGCTACTGGATTTCTCGGTCAAGGGCGAGGTGGTCGGAGTTTCACCTGGTCCTGTGGTCACCACCTATGAATTTGCTCCTGCTGCCGGGGTAAAGATCAATAAGGTGGTCAATCTTGCTGATGACTTGGCTATGGTCCTCAAGGTGGATCGGGTCCGGGTGGTAGGTTCCATTCCTGGCAAAGCCGCCATTGGTCTTGAAATCCCCAATCCCGAACGAAAAACCGTATTTTTTCGGGATATTTTACTCAGTAATGTCTATCGTAATTCCTCTTCCTTCCTGACTATTGCTCTGGGCGTTGATTCCATCGGTAAACCGGCTGTGGCGGACCTGGCCAAAATGCCCCATCTGCTCATTGCCGGGGCCACTGGTGCGGGTAAGTCCGTGGCTATTAACGCCTTTATCTGCTCTGTCCTTTACAAGGCAACCCCGGAAACCGTCCGCCTGTTAATGATTGATCCCAAGCGGATTGAGCTTTCAGTTTATGAAGGCATTCCTCACCTTCTCCATCCAGTGGTGGTGGAACCAAAAATGGCCAGCCGGGCCTTGATCTGGGCTGTCCGGGAGATGGAACGCCGCTATAAGCTGCTGGAAGAGCATCGGGTGAAATCCTTTACCTCGTATAATGAAATTGCCGAGAAAAAACTCCCCTATATTATTATTATTGTTGATGAACTGGCTGATCTAATGATGGTATCCTCAAAGGATGTGGAGACCTCCATTGCCCGCTTGGCCCAAATGGCCCGGGCCGCTGGCATGCATATTATCCTGGCAACACAACGCCCGTCTGTGGATGTGCTTACCGGCCTGATCAAGGCCAACTTTCCCACCAGGATTTCCTTTAAGGTTTCCTCCAAAGTGGACTCCCGAACTATTCTTGATGATTCCGGGGCTGAACATCTTCTGGGGCTGGGTGATATGCTCTTTCTGCCTCCAGGTGCTGCTAAACTCCAGCGTATCCACGGGGCCTTTATCTCTGAAGAGGAAACAGAACAAATCATCGCCTTTCTCAAACAACAGGGTGCTGCTGAGTATGACGAAAGCGTGCTTCAAATGGTGGAAGAGGACGCTGCCAGCGGCGAAGAAGGGGATACCGAGTACGATGAAAAATACGATGAGGCTGTGGCTGTGGTGACCGAGACTGGTCAGGCATCTATCTCTATGGTTCAACGACGCTTGCGGGTCGGCTATAACCGGGCTGCCCGGATGATTGAGATGATGGAACGGGACGGAGTGGTTGGGCCTGCCGATGGTTCCCGGCCCAGGGAAGTGCTTGCCCAAGGAAATTATTCCTGACCATCTACCTGCCATTCAAAGAATAACAACGCCAGCATAGCCAACAACCTGCTCTGTATCGCCGCTGACCTCTCCAGAGTCTGTGTACTGGACAAGCTCTGCCTGCTTGGCTCCCAGTTCAACAACTGTCAGCAAGGTAATTGTGGTGGGAATAACACCGCACATGGAGATCTGACGGGACAGGACAGTTTCGTAAAGCCCGGCAGCATCAAGTTGCAGAATATGATCCAGAGCAAGATGATCCTGTTTTGAGGCCTGTGTACGGGAAAGGTAATGGGTCATGTCCGTACTGGCAACCAGCAGGACAGAACGGTTAGCTGATCGAAGAGCCTGGGCAAGTTTTTGAGCAGCCTGACAGCATTGTTGCCAAGAAAGCTGAGAAACCGATATGGGCAGAACCTGTAATTCCTTTTGAAAATACTGAAGAAAAGGGACTTGTACTTCCAAAGAATGCTCGTTGCAATGGGCAGTATCATCAGCAGCAAATAACGGGGAATTCTTAACAAGGGCTTCAGCAAGATCTCGTGCCAAGGGTACCTGCCCCAGTGGCATATCCCAATCCTGGGTTCCCACTGCAAGCGGCCTTCCCTGCCCATGATGATTAGGGCCAAGCAGAACCACGGTCTCAGGAATCCTGATCCGGGCAAAGGTCTCTCCTGCCACTCCTCCTGAATAAACATAGCCAGCATGGGGCGAGAGTATAGCCTTTGCCTCAATCTTATCTGATCTGTCCGGGATCAACCGGCTCAAATCCTGGCGCAACTTGGTCGGATCACCCTCGTAGAACCTGTGAGCAACTGCGGGTTGACGAAGCATGAGATCTCCTCAACATGATTGATGGTTTATGATAGGTTTCCATCATATTGCCATGCTTATCAATATGATGCAAGGCGTTTTTTTCAGTTGCAGCATTGCAGCCCAGAAAATTCAAGGGAGATTGTACGGATGGGCATAAGTGAATACGACCCGAATATGAACGGTTATAGTTGATAGAGAGAGTTGACTATACCAAATTTTATTGATATGTTAACACCTCAGAACCTCCATGGAGGCATCTGATACTTTTTCATAGAACACCTATCCCCTGCCCCTTGGGATGGAACAACAATACATGAATCAAGAGAGCAATCAATGGATATAGATCAAGAAAGCTTTTTGCAGGAAAACCAAGAAAATATCAACAACATCCTCCGGCCCTTTCAAAAAGAGCTCAACCGTGGTCAGCGGCTGGCTGATTTTCTCAAACAATGTCTGCGTTGCCTGGGTCGTGATGATTTCCTGCAACTGGAAGAGCTGTTAAACTCCAAGATAGCGCAGAATGTGGAAGACGAGGATACCCTGAGCAAGTGCGGGCCTCTTTTCCAGACCCTGCGGGAATACGCCGGGGAACAGGTGGAGAAATATCGCTTTGCGTTTATCGAAGACCTTTCCCGGCTGGCCGAGGAAGCCGAGCTGCCCATTGAAATCGATTTTCCCCGTTTCACCATCCTCAAGGGCATTGAAGGCGAGATTGATTTCAGTAAGCGTACCACCTCCATCAATAAAAAAGTCCTCAAATCCATTGATCCCCGCCGCATTGTCACCGCAGCCCTGCGCTGGAAAAAGCAGCTCTATGATGGTCCCTTTGATCCCCAGACCTTTGTAGACGGTCTGTACGCAACCTATACAAAGATCAATAAACAAGAGGATGCAGCACCGGGGCATCCTGTAGGGATTCAGCAGTTTTACCTGGAATATGTGATTTCCCTACAAAGCAAAGCATTTTTCATCAATATGGATAAGAGCAAATTTCGCGGCTACAGCCTGGAGCAGTTTGGCGTGGATCTGTGGCGATATTTTGAAGCAGGTATCGGTGGAACCTCTGATGGTATGATGTTGCAGCTGCGGCCTGGGCGGAATAATTCCCTGTGGCTGATCGACAGTGATGGTGAACGCCGCCAGATTACCGGAATTTCCTTTCAGGAGAGAGCGATATGAAGAGTATGGAAGAGCTGGGGCAGCTGAAGCCCTTCCAGGCCCGCTCCATTATTGAAGAGTTACGCAAAGGCAGTGTTCCGGCGGAGTATGTCCCGTTTTTCACGGTGGGGCGAGATAATTGGCTCACCTTTATCGAAGATGATCTGGCCAATTACATTGCTGAAGGCGGGGCCAAGGTCCGCTTTCTCAGCGGCGATTACGGGGACGGTAAGACCCATTTCATGTCAGTCATTCAACACCTTGCACGACAGGAAGGTTTTGGCGTCTCATTTGTGGTTCTGACCCGTGAAACACCGATTCATAAATTCGAGGCGGTCTATCAGGCCATTACCCAACAGCTTCATGGCCGTTTTGAGGGTATCGGCATCCGCAATCTCTTACGGCAATGGTTGGAGACCCTGGCGGAAAAAGAGGAGCCCTCTCTTGCCCAACTGGCTGATATGGCAGAGGCCTTGCGCAACCTGCCGGGCATGAACATCAACTTTGCCAACGCCCTCACTGCCCTGGCCCATAACCGCTTTGTGCCTCTGGAAGAGGGAGAGGAGCAGGAAGAGCGGGATGCTGCTCAGGAAATCATCTTCCACTGGTTTGAGGGCGGCAAAGTGACCAAGCGGGAGTTGAAACCCTTTGGTATCTTCGAGGTGGTTAACAAGTCCAACAGCAAGCAATTGCTCAATTCCCTGAACGTTTTTCTGCGCCATTCTGGGCACAAGGGACTGATTCTACTGCTTGACGAACTGGAAACCGTCATTGCCCAGTCTGCTTCCATGCGCAATGCGGCCTATGAAAATGTGCGCCTGCTCATCGACAACTCCGAGCATGCGGAATATTTTCACATCTTTTTCTCCATCATCCCTGACGTGCTGCTCTCGGAAAAGGGCTTTAAATCCTATGATGCCCTGTGGAGTCGGGTACGCAGCATCGGCCAGAAGAAAAAACTCAACTACCGGGGCGTACTGATTGACCTGCATCGTACCCCCTTGACCAGTCAGGAGCTGATAGAGCTGGGCCGCTGTTTACGCCGGATTCACGAGATATCCTATCGCTGGAAAGCTGAGGATTCAGTGCCGGACAAGCTGCTGGAGGATGTCTGCACAAATCAAGAAAAGATGGGCCTGCTCAGCGAGGTACGCCTGTTCATCAAACAGCTCATCAGCATTCTTGATATGGCGGAGCAAGGCGAAACACCGTCTGAAGAGCTTGATCTTGAGCAGCATATCGTGTCCAGCCAGCAGGAAATGGATCAGGAAAAAGTGGAACAACTGCAACCGAGCTGGGATAAGTAAGCCATGAGTAAGGATATGCCAGCCTTTGTCCAGCTCCTGGAAAAGGCAGATAATTTTACCTTGCGACGGGCCGTGGAACGGTTGCGGGAGGGCCTGTTTGATCCTTTTGGGGTGAGCCTGCTCACTGCCCGTGAGAGCCAGTTGAACAAGGTTTTTGATCAGGGTGCGCAGGATGTAGCCAAAAACAAGAGCACCCATCTCTGCGTCTGCGGCTCCTATGGTCAGGGAAAATCCCATAGCCTGACCTATCTGCGCCAACGGGCCCTGCAACAGGGCTTTGTGGTTAGCTCGATCAATCTTGATCCCAGGGAAGTGCCCATGCACGACTTTGGCCAGGTCTACCGTGCTCTGGTGCAACAGATTGCCTTTCCCAACAGCGATGACTCGCTGGTGAAGGTCTGGGAGCAATGGACCAAAGGAGGATATAAACAGCAGCTCAAAGGCAAAAAGGCTGATCCCCTGGCAATCATTCCCGATTGTATGCCCCATGTCTTCAAAGCCGTATTCACCGCCTTGGCCAACGATAATATGCAGCTTTCCAGGCGGCAAAAAGGCTTGAAAAAGCATGCTGCTTTCCGGCCTCGGGAATTTCCCTGGATTCTGACCAATGCCCTGAATGGCAATTCCCCGCCAGTTGTTCGACTCAGACAGGCCCTGAAATACCGGGAGGTTTCCTTTTACAAAGAGCAATCCCTGACATGTAAGGGTTGGGAGCCGTATTTCGATATGGTCAGAGGACTGGGCCTCATGTTCCAACAGATGGGTTATAAAGGCTGGGTGCTGCTCTTTGATGAGGCAGAAGCCATTGCCCAGACCCGGATTAATATGCGCCGTAAAAGCTACGCTGTTTTGCAGCGCTTTTTTTGCCCGGATACACCCTTAAACGGGCTGTATCCAGTCTTTGCCTTTACTGATGATTTTTTCTCTACGGTTAGTAATGAGGATTATGACCGGGTGGATACTCGTGGTGAAGTAGAACAACTCTATTTCAGGGAAAACTATGCCAGGGCCTGGCGTCGCCTGAATATTCATAATTTGCACGATCTTTCGAGTCGGGAGTGGCAGACTCTGGCTGAAAAATTAATCCATCTACATAGCAAAGCCTATAATTGGCAACCAGAGCCAGGGCAATTAGAGGAGCAATTGGCTGCTACGCTCAAGGAAACAGGTGCGCGGGAGGCCCGTTTGAAAATAAAGGCTTTGGTTAATCAATTGGATTTTGCTCAGCAGGGGGTTGTTTTGGGGTGAGGCAGAATGAGCATTTTAGCAATTGAGCTGCATCCGCAAGCTCACAATACTTAACAATGTATTTTTGTTGGTCGCCCTGTTAAGTGTTGTTGTAGGTAAAGAAGGTAATAACAGCAAGTTGCATAGGTGCCCTTCCGCGTCAAAAAATGAGCAGTTTCATTGCACTACGATTGACTGTTAGCTTGAACAACACTCCAAAGGGGCACCATCCCGGAGATTGAAGTCCAAAAACTTCTGATTAGCGGCTGCTGACTCCGCACGGTAAAAAGCACGAAATTAACAACTTGATCCACCTTCTCCCCAACACCTTTCGCGCCTTTTACGGTGCATTCCAGCAGCTGCATCCCATCCAGCAACAGGCTATTGAACCAATCCTGGCGCACAAAGATCTTATTCTCCAATCCGCCACCGGGTCCGGCAAAACTGAAGCGGTGCTGGCCCCGTGTATAGAGCGGGTCATCTGTTCCAGAGCCAACGAATCCATCCTCTATATCGTCCCTACCCGGGCCTTGGCTGCTGATCTGTATCGGCGTTTCAAAACGATTATCACCGAACGCCTGGGGCTGGGATTCGCCATTCGCACCGGTGACATCAAGCAGAGAGGCGGATGCAGCCCGGCCCTGATGCTCACCACGCCCGAGTCACTGGACGTGATGCTGGGTAGTTCCAATCAGGACCTGCGCGGTTTTCTTGCACGGGTGCGCATTGTGATCATTGATGAGGCCCACTCCTTTATCCATCAATATCGTGGCCGTCAACTGGTCTATCTGCTCCAACGTCTGGAGCGGCGTATCAGCCGAAGAGTACAAAGAATCGCCTTATCCGCCACCCTTGCCGATTCTGAGGAAGTGGGCCGGTTTTTGGGTTGCTCCCCGGATACGGTGTCCTTGGCCGACAAAGTAAGTCGGGACATCGTGCCCAGGCTGGTGCATCTGCAAGATGATGAACAGGAGCTGATCGGCCTGCTGGATGATCTGTACCAGGAATGGGAGTATTGCAAGATTCTGCTCTTTGCCAACAGCCGGGGACGCTGCGATAAAATTTTCGGACTGGTGAATCGGCTCGGTTCCTTTAAAGAGAAGGCCCATCTGCATTATTCCAATCTCACGTCTCAACAGCGTCAACAGGTGGAACGCAGTTTCCGCAAGCAGAGCAGATCAATCTGCATTGCCACCTCCACCCTGGAGCTGGGCATTGATGTGGGGGATGTGGATGCGGTGCTCCTGTTTGAACCGCCTGATTCAGTGGCCGCCTTTTTGCAACGCATCGGTCGGGCCAATCGACGGCAAAAGGCTATCCATTTTTGGGGCATCTGTCGGGGCGAACAGGCTGGACAGCAGGTCTTGCGTTTTCTCGCCCTGCTCAGTCTGGCCCGGCAGGGACAGGTGGAAGCAGCCCTGCCCAAAAACTTTCCCAGCGTGTTGAGCCAGCAGGTCATTTCCTGTTTGTATGAAAAAAAACGCCTTTCTTTACCAGCGGTGCAGGAACTCTTTTGTGATCCGGGGATTGATCCGGCTTCTGATCTGGATAGCGAAGAAACGGCAACCCAGCTCGAAAGCATCTTTCAGTCACTGATCAAGAAACAATGGCTGCGCAAGGACAAACTTGAGGGGCTGTATACAGGGGGCTGGCGGTATTGGGATGCCCTGGTGGAGCAGCGGATTTGGTCCAATTTCCCGGAAACCGAGATTGAATACAAGCTGGATGTGGCAGGCGAGCCTGTGGCTGATATTCCCCAGACCATTGTCAAGCAGCTTGATCCCGGCGACAAGGTTCTGCTTGCCGGTCGGCCCTTACGTATTTTATGGATCAACACCAAAGCGGATAAACGGGTTTTTGCCGAACCCACTCAGGAACGGCTGGATAACAAGGAATTGCTCTGGCTCGGCATGGGCTGTCACACCTCTTTGGAAACAGCGCAGGCCATGCGGGCGGTGCTCAAATCAACAAATCAGGCTGATAATACAGAGGCCGATGGACTTTTTTCCCGGACCAAGAAACTCATCCGTGAGCAAATGGCACGGGATGCCAAGGCCGTGCTGCTTGATAACGGCATAGAGGTAGTCCTGACCGAAACAGGCTCTTTTCAATACCGCACCTATCTGGGCGCAGTAGGGAACATGTTACTGGCCTGGAGTGTGAAGGAATATTTTGCTGCACAATCAGAGGATATTGAGGTGGATTCTGATGAAATCGGCCTGGTGTGTACGCAATGGATTCCTTTTGCAAAACTGCGCCTTCCCTTGCAATGCGATGATTTCACGGCCTGGGTCAAAAGCCATTTTAAGCAGATACGGGCCATGTTTCCGCTCAATGCCTTTTGTTCGACCTTGCCCCTGGAAATATTACGCCAGGAACTTGTTGATCATATCTTTGATCAGCGGCTGATTGATTTTTTCCAGCAATACAAAGACGGTTCTTCCGAGATCGTGCAGGGTGATCCCCGCAATCTTGAGTTTCATCCTGAGAAAGCTGCGGAACAAGGGGCCGCCTTTCTTGATCTGCCGTGTGACTGCCCATCCTTATTAGTCTCGGAAAAGGAGCGTCATGAAGGTGCCGGAAGCTCCGCTCCTGTCTCCGTACTTAGCAAGGAGGCACGTTATCAGAACAGACCCCTGACCGGCACCATGATCGGGGAATATTTTCGCCATCACCAGTGTGAGCGGCAGTTCTGCTTTTCTTTTCTCCGGCCCGAGGATCAGCCACCCCGACAAAACCTGGTGGACGATGAGTACGCCAGCCTGCGTTTGGCACGGGGTTTGGCATTTGAACGGAAGATCATGGATGAGCTTGCCAGCCTCAAAGGACAATTTCATATTATCCGGGAAAAGGATCCGTCCGGGGCACCACGTTCTCTGGAATCCCGTTATAAGGAAACGCAGGACTGCTTGCTGGGTATTTTAGAGAAAAAGGATCTGGCAGGCAACCTGTATCTGGCCCAAGGCGTGTTTATCCTGCCAGGGCTGTTATCCCTTGCACCGGACTTATCGGACATTGGCCCGGCTGATAACAGAAAACCTGGTACTCCTGATGCCAACATAGACGGGGTCGGTATCCCGGATCTCATCCGTATTGCAGCTGGCGATTCAGCCGGAAAGCAACATATCATTCTGGAGGTGGGCGACATCAAAAGCGTTATCAGGCCCCGTTATCATCAGAAATGGCAGGTGGCCTTTTACGCCTTTTTGCTCAAGAGCTTGTTGGAGCAGGACCAGTTTAATGCGGACAAGACCGTCCAGGTCGCGGACACCGGTTTTCTCCTGATCCGCTCGCCCCTTGATGATACGCCTCAGCGGCAGACCTTTGCTCTTCAGCCCTATCTGGCAAGCCTGTCTGCGCTGTTGCGCAACTTTGCCCACGGTCTCTCGTATCCTCCAGATCAGGCTGGATGGCAATTGCAAGCCCATTGCCTGAGTTGTCCCTATTTCTCCTTCTGCTACGGGCAGGCCTTGCACGAGGAAGATATCCAGTTCATTCCCCGGCTCTCCACGGGTGCTTTGGAGAAGCTGCGGGCTTTGGGGCTGCGGAATATTGAGGAGGCATCTGATTGGTTTGCCGATAATTCTGTAGGGGCACGGCATGCCGTACCCCTACGTACCGGGCAGGCACAGGGGCCTGCCCCTACAACATATACCGAAAACGGAACCCCTGGCCCTGCGAGGGTAAACACCGATTTCAGCCCTGCGCAAAGAGAACGTCTGCACTGCGCTGTCACGGCCTTGCAAGAAAACAAGATACTGCTGATCCGGCAAACCACAGATCTGTTCCCGGCCCATATTGCAACCTGTTTTTTCGTTCATCTGCTCAATGATCCCGTGACCATGCTGCCCAAGGCTCTGGGTTTGGGAGTGGGGCAACGTGGTGAGGGTGCTGAGGACTTGCAGGTATTCACCTGGGTGGTTGGGGAGCAATCAGCTAAGGGCCGTAGGGGCGAACCCCTGTGTTCGCCCTTGCCCTCCTCGGATACAGGGCAGGCACAGGGGCCTGCCCCTACAGTTTGGCGTGATTTTTCCAGGTGCCTCCTCGCCCTCTGGCAAGAGGCTACTGAGAAAAATGGTGCGCCGCATATCTTCTTTTTTGGTGCAGGAATCCGGCAGGGTCTGGATGACTGGGCAACGATGATGAAGGACGGGCCGCTGCGCAATCTTTTCCGTCACAGTCTTGAGCCTTCCTGGACTGATCTTGAGCAGGTACTGCACAGGCATTTTGCCCTGCCCATTCCTGCCACGCTCACCCTGTATGATCTGGCCCGCCTTCTGGGTTTATGTAGGGGCGACCGGCCGGTCGCCCCTACCTTACCAGCCCCGGAATCCCTTGTCCATTTTGATTCGTTGCCGGACACCGTAGGGGCGAACCCCTGTGTTCGCCCTTGCCCTTCTCCGATACAGGGCAGGCACAGGGGCCTGCCCCTACAACCGGAGGATCAACAACCGGATGACCATCTTGCCACGATCCTTAACATCAACAGACAGGTTCAACAATGGATTACCTCCCATCTGAGCAGTGAATGGAGTAGGGGCGACCGGTCGGTCGCCCCTCCTTGGGATAATCCGGATGAGCCTGCGCAAACCGGGTTGAACAACGGCCTGGCCTATCAACGTTTTCTTGAAACAGAACGAGCTACGCAGGAAAAAGATATCAGGGACTTGCAGGAGCTTTCTCTGGCCGAACGGGTGGAACGATTTCGCGCCCTGGGGCCGCTCCATTTTACCGGCACCGGCCTGGATGATGAAGGCCGCTTTCTCTATCTCTTTGCAATGCAGGATGGTGCAGAGGCCAGGGTGTCCAAATTTCGCCAGGGTGATTTCCTCAAGTTGGTTCCCCTGGGCGTGAAGGATCTGCAAAGCGGCATGCCGGTGATCGTGGACAGCTACGAGCCGCAGCAGGGATTAGTTGCCCTTTCTTCGCGACAACGCGGCACTCTGCATTTGCAGAAAAATCATTCCTATTCGCTGGAAGAAGACGCAGACGACTGGACCACGCCCAAGCTCATTGAGGTGGTGCAGACCGTGTATTCTGACAAGATTCATCACCCCTTGGTGGATCTATTTGATGGAGAATGGGATTTCACCCAGCCTTCGGATTGGCAGGAGTGGGTACAGGAATGGCTGCAAACAGAGGGCAAGCTTGCCCGCTTGAATGCCTCCCAACAACAGGGCCTCAGAATGCCGTTTCGCCATGCCTTGAGCCTGATTCAGGGGCCGCCGGGTACGGGCAAGACCAACCTGCTGGGCTGGATATTAATCGCGCTGATCCGTCACGCCCAGGCCAACGACGAGCCGCTCCGCATTGCGGTCAGTGCCTTGACCCATCAAGCCATTGATCAGGTGCTCACCAAGGTGGTCAAGCTGGTCAATCAACATAGCCTGTCCGATTTTCCGGGCCGCTGCTGCAAATGGGGCAGGTGGGACGAGCCGGACCTTGAAGAAAACAGTGACAGGATGCAGGTGGAACCGCTGGAAGACTCTAATCAGGTGATGCGCTCTTCCCATCTCATTCTCGGTGCCACCGGCTATGGTCTGACGAATCTTGTGCACAAGGGCAAAAAACTGCCTGCCAAGCCCTTTGATTGGGTGATCTTTGATGAGGCTTCCCAGATCCTGCTGCCCCAGGCCATGCTGAGTCTGATTCATGGCAAGGGCAACTTTCTTTTTCTCGGCGATGTGCATCAGTTGCCGCCGGTGATCCGCTCGGCCCCGGTTGAGAAGGAACCGATTGACCACCCTGACCACCTTGAGCATCACGGGGATGATGAGAATAATGAAAACCTGGAAAATGAGGTTCGTCGTTCCCTGCTCAGTTGCATGCTGGACCGCTACCCGCAGCAGAGCGTCTTGCTAGACCTGACCTATCGCATGAACGCAGAAATTTGCGCCTTTCCCAGCCGCACCTGGTACAATTCCCAATTACGCCCGGCCCCGGCAAATGCTGCTGCCCGGTTATCGCTCAAGGGCAGACTCAGCAACGCCCCCTTGGACAGGATCATTGATCCGGTAAAACCGGTGGTACTGGTCCGTGTTGATCATCACGGCTGCGGCCAAGAATCCATCATGGAGGCGGAAATCATGGCCCGCCTGGCCCATCGCCTGCAAAGCAAATACGGGCTGGACAAGAAACAATTAGCCCTTATCTCACCCCATCGCGCCCAGAATAACCGGATAACCCGCCGCTTGACCGAGCTGTTAGGCAGCAGCGATGACCTGCCCCTCATCGACACCGTGGAACGCATCCAGGGTGCGGAACGCGAGGTGATCCTGTTCGGCTTCACCTGCTCCGACCCGGATCAGGTACTGAGCGGGTTCCTCAACAACCCCAACCGCTTCAACGTGGCCATCACCCGCGCCCGCTGCAAACTCATTGTCGTGGGCAGCGAGACCTTTTTCACTGCTGTTGCCCAAAATGAGGAGAGCTTGCGGGCCAATGTTTGTTTTAAGGAGTTTTTTTCGTGTTGTCCGTCTGTTGATGGGTGAGAAGATCGGCCGGTCTGCTCAGGCACTGCTGCTCACATCCAGGATATCCACCATCCGGCCTGTGTATTCGTTTCTGACCTTATTGACCAGGGCCGCATAGTCCTCCACTGTCACGTCAAGGGAAATCAGTGTGGACCCGGCATAGCCGGGCAGGGGGTATAGGCCGTTGCCGGTAACACGTACCGCATCGCCTGCCTCCCCGCCTTTGCTCATATTGAGGAGGCTGAGGTACAGCTCTCCGTCCTGGGCATTGATCACGGCCTGAATCCGCACCCGTGCGCTTACACCAAGGGGATGGGCACCGCTGACCCGTGCCAGCGGACTGGTCTCGGCCCCGCTCAGGATGCCGTTGTTCCCCATCGGATCAATGGCCAGCGGGGTACGGAGCAGACGCTGATACGTGCCGGTACGCAGGCTGCCGTGGGCCGTGTAATGGGTGGAGACCGAGACCTGATACTCGTTGTTCCAGGGGTCGGGCTGGGCCGGAATCATGGGTACAACCAGGATCATGCTGTTGGAGGTCATGGCGAAGCGGGTCTGCATGGCCCGGCCCTCGCGGGTGCCTTCAAGCACGCATTCGCCGTTGCCCGTCTGAGGATCAAAGAGCAGGTCGGTGCCGGTGAGGCGGAGCACCCCGTCCGGATTGAGCACGTCGTTCAGGCCCAACACTGTGTCCTCGGCCCCGGCAATGATCGGCAGTTTCTGATCAGGAGAAAGGCGTTCCAGGTGGGCCTCCTGCCGCACCTTGTCCACAAAAGGCCGGGCAGCATAGACCTGAACATTGACCTTGGTGTCCGCAGGCAGCGGATCGTCGGGTGCGTCCATTCTGGCGGAGACGGTGAGATGATAGGTGAAGGCGTTTTCCAGGGAAACCTGATCGCCTTCAAGGAGCAGTTCCTGAATCACCTCGTCCCTGGTGCGCAGTACCGATTCAGCCTGCTCCTCGCTGCACACCGGGTTTTTCAGGACAATATGCTCGGCCAGTTTCGTATAACCGACGCTGTTTTTCGGGATAACTCTGGCGCGAGTGGATCGGGGTGTGGTCAGGGCATTCTGTTCAGGCCGCCATTGTACGGTCATGGCCGGTACCTCCTTATGGAAAAGGTTAACTGATTGGCACTGCTCTGAAAATATCCTCAGTCAGACATGGTAAAAAGAGGGGATGATTTTGTCAATGATAAATACGGAAAAAGTGAAAGCATGGTTCGGGATGAACTGGACGCATGGTTCGGGATGAACCGGACGCATGGTTCGGGATGAACCGGAAGCATGGTTCGGGATGAACCGGAAGCATGGTTCGGGATGAACCGGAAGCATGGTTCGGGATTGTTCGGGAGGTGGGAGTGGATGTTTAACCAGCGAAAAGAAGTTCTTTTCCTCTTAGACGTTTTTCTATTGACAGAGACTGTTCCAGCTACTTAAGTTTAAGATACGTTGCTGGCCAGCATGGAGGAGAAGACATCTGCTACAAGTTTCTTGCACTGATAATTTCACCTGACCTTCAACGGGCTGTTTTTCATAGCTAACCGTGTTATACTCCATGAAAATGCTTTTTAATCATAACATTGGAGGATGCACTTATGTTAACAAACGAACTCAATTGGTTTT
>NZ_JALAAI010000087.1:0-17223 GCF_052785085.1 Candidatus Electrothrix sp. | reverse complement strand
TTTATTGTGCATAACACCTGAAATGAGTAAAAGGTTTAACATTATTGACTTTTCCTCATTATACAGGCTTTTTATTATCTAAGCAACTGTTTTTGTGTGGCGTTGAGATATTCTTTTCAACACCCTTTAATTGTATACCCTTTAACCGTTTCCCAGCCGTGATTCCACTCATCACCCCATTTTCTAGCTTTAAATTTTGAACCGTCCGGTTGAGTCAGCTCATGTTCAATCGGGGCTGCCGGAACCGCCAGCGCATTCCCTGAAAAAATAAAGGGTACAAATAGTAGAGCCGATGCAAAAAAAAATGACTTGGTTCTACCGCAAAATGATAAAATACAAGATTTCGTGCGAGTCAATTTGAGTCTCATAAAGAATCCATTAGCTTTAGGTGCGGCTTTTTTAAGTCAAGAATATAGTCTTGAAGAAGTGTCAATCCGTTATTTCACTTCAATACCTTCGCCAATCAACAAAAAGTAGGGCTCAACTATATTTTTGCCAAATTTACTGTCAAATCGGGGCGTCATATATCTCAAAGCACTGCCAAAGTAACTATTTGATTATAGATCAAAACAATTAAAAAGCTGTCTGCCAAATACCACACAGCTTTTTAATATACGAATCGTTTTGCAACTCTTTAAAACACCGTAGCCCTTAACGAGCAATCATCTTGGTAACTGGCGAAGGTATTGTCACTTTAGATGTTATTCGCTTGAACTATTCCCAAAAAAGTGAGCAAAAAAAATAGCTCAAAAAGGTCGTTTTTGGACAGTCTAGGTAAGCTGCCCATGGCAGCTATCTATGTTCAGATCACTGCCCATCTGCTGCAACAACAAATCGTGCCTTTCAATTCGTCGCATACTCTGTAAACTGTCTTCTCTCAGGCGCATGGAACGCCAGAACAATATCTTCCTTGGGCACGCCCAGCTCGTTCAGCTCTTCCGCAATCCTTCGTTCCGTTCCGTTATGCTGTATCCAAACCTTGTTGTTTTTTATGTCAATATGCAGAGAACAACCGTAAACTCTCCTGTCATTCTGCCAGCCCACATTGATTATTTGATAATGATCGTTTTCTCGGTCAAAAATCGTCTGCACTTCAATATCTCCGCTGGCCGAATCAGCATTTGTATATTTTTTCATGATCTCAACAATGCTGTCCCGGTACTTCTCTAATTTTTCCATTCCTCTATTTCCTCTTTTCCGATATTGCAGACAATCAGCTTGAGCCGGTTCTTACTTACCGCCAGCTACCCGAAACGACTTCCGAAGAATAGAAATCAGCTATCCCAACAAATGCTGATTAACAATAGTCACCCCACTGAGCATGGCCCCGACAATACCCAAGTAGCCCTGATCCGTGCCCGCAATAAAGAGATTCTCAAACGGCGTTCTGCCGCTCTTGATCTTGATCGGGCTGCCGTACACCGCCCCGCCGCATTTTGCCGTGAAGCGTTCAATAGTCATGGGCGTGAAGCTGTCCTGAAACACTGCGTCTTGATTATACTGACCAAGGATCTGGCTCACTGCCGCTGCCGACTGTTGTCCGCATTCTTCTTTAACCTGCCGGTACTGCTCTTTATCCTGCGCCGCCTGCTGCCAAAGCTCATAATTGGCCGCATTGGTCACCCGAACCTGAGTCGGCGCATCGTGTTGACGCTCAAGCCCCTGAAAATTATCCGGGAAACAGATCACGCCCCAGGAAGGATCAATAGCTTGGGCAGGTCGATGATATTTCAACTCGTCATTGAGGCTGTAAAACAGGATAGTCCGCCCTGCCCTTTCCGGCGGCAAATGCACTTCCGGCAGCATGGAGATGGTTTCCATAAAGGTCATTTTACCGATATACTCGTCCATGTCCAGGGCTAGGGGCCAGCCACTCAGTTGAGCTGTTCCGGGAATGCCCACAGTGGACAGGACCGCATCCGCAGTGATCTCTTCGCCGTTTTCCAAACGGATTCCCCGGACCTTCTCGTCTTTGCTGATAATGCCCTCAACCGGAGCACGAAAACGGATTTCCCCGCCGAATTGCGCATACTGATCCAACAGCATGTCGATCAGGTCTTTCATCGTGCCTTGAGGGCGAAAAAAACCCTCCAGGAAGAGTGCCCGAAACATGATGGCGAACTGCCCCAGATCCATATCATGCTCTTCCGCATTGCCGTACACCATCAGGGGCAGCAGGAGCATATCCTCCAGCAAAGGATCGGCAAGGCGGTCATGGAGAAAATCGCGGGCCGATTGCCACGGCACCTCGGCAAAGGGATCGTAGGTATCAATCTCCTTGGCCATTGCCCGAAACCGGTCAATGCCTGCCGGAAAATGACGTGCTATTTCTTCGCAGAGAAGATCAAAGTCGTTGGAAAATTGAAGCGATGCCTGGGGGAAGATCACCTCGGAGCCGAGCTGCTCATGGGTGATAAATTTCTTGCGGGAAAGTTTCAACTGGCGGAACAGCCTGTTCAAGGGCGCATGTTTTGCTCCCTGAGCGGCAAAATTGGTCATCGCATGCAGACCGGTTTCCAACAGATACCCTTGGCGGTAGTAATAGGAGTTTAAACCGCCGGGCAGGCTGTGCCGTTCGACAATCAGGGTTTTCCGCCCGAAACGGGCTGAACGGATACCGGCGGCCAACCCGGAAAGGCCGCCGCCGATAATAATGAGCCGGTAATCAGCCATGACAGAAATGCGGGGAAAAGAAATTATGCGTTGTTATGAAACCACCCTCCCCGCTGCATAGTTTAACGATTTCAATGGAATGCTCCGATCAATTAAACGTCTTGCAGTTTCGGCTCAAGATAGTTGACGCAACTGGTCAAGGTCGCCAGCTCGGGATAGTCTTCCTCAGGTATCTGGAGCTTGTAGCGTTTCCGTAACTCCATCACGATATCAAGAAAATCCATAGAATCAAGGTCTAACTGATCGCGGAGAGGCTGATCCGCATCCAAATTGTCAAAATCCGCATCTTCATCAATATCTTCAATAATTTCAAGGATGATATCCTTGATTTCATCACGGGTCATGCCGGTTCCTCAATATAAATACTCTTTAATATTCGTTCGCTTTTCTTACAACCCTTGTAACTGACAGGCTCTGTCAATTTTTTGGCAAAAGGGACTAATACTACCATAAAAAAAATTAGCCTGCCATAAATCTCTTGATAATGACGACTGAATTTATCCCTACCATGCCGAAAGAATTATTAAGAATTGTTTCCACCTGATCAAGTTTTTCTGCCCTACCTGCAACCAAGCCTGGCAAGGCACAGTCTGGATCAGGATTGTCCAGATTTATTGTTGGATGGACTAAATTATCTTCAAAAGCAGAAAGATTGGCAGCCAATTCCAGAACGCCAGCAGCACCCATAGCGTGCCCAATGATGGATTTGGTGTTATTACTTCTGACAGCAGAACAATCAGCAAAAACTTCCGCCAGGGCCTTACACTCCTCCACATCTCCCTGCCGGGTGCCGGTGGCATGGGTGTTGATTATATTGATATCCTGTGGACTGAGGCCTGCCCGCTCAAGGGCTAAGCGGATACACTCGGCCTGACGAGGGCCATAGGGAAGAACAAAATCACGGGCATCAGAATTCATGGCATAGCCAGCAACTTCCCCGTAGATTTTTGCTTCTCTGGCAAGGGCTTTATCCAGTCGTTCCAGGGCAAAGACACACCCGCCTTCTGAGATAACGATTCCATTGCGATCCTGATCCAGAGGACGACTGGCCTGGGTCGGGTCCTCGTGTTCAGCTAAGGCTCCCTGAGCACGAAAACTGGCAAAGATCCCAAAAGAACCCACGCATTCCGATAATCCACCACAAAGGGCAAAATCAACTTCACCAAGGCGAAGCATCTGGCTTCCCTGAATCAAGGCGGCATTACCAGCAGCGCAGGCTGCACCCACGGAATAATGAGGGCCTGTAATCCCGAATTTCATGGTGATTTCACCAGCCGGGTTATTCAGAACCGTGCGTGGATTATGATGATGGGTCCAGTAGTCGACATTATAATCGTATTTACTGATATTATAGACCTCGTTCTCTGTTTCCACTGTGCCGTGTTCAGTCAGGCCCATATAGACCCCGGTCCGGCTGCGCTCATACTCAGAAAAATCTATACCAGCATCAGCCAGGGCCTCGCCTGCGCAGTAGACCCCAATACAGCCTGCCCTGGTGCTCCGTTTATTTTCCTTTTTTTTGCGGTACTTGGTTTCCGGGAACTCGCAGATACCAGCAGGGTAGGTATCCATATAGCGCAGATCAAGAGTGGAAATACCGCTCCGGCCTGCAAGAACCTGTTCACGAAACTCTGCAAGGCTATTGGACCCGCCTGGTGCGGTCAGACCGACACCTGTTATGACTATGCGTTGCGCATCTGGTAAAGAAACATCACTCATTATTTATTTACTCCCCTAACAGATTGCCTACTATGCCGGGAACTGCCTGCATGGCTTCTGGAAGTTTATCCGCCAGAGGACCGCCAGCCTGAGCCATATCCGGCCTTCCTCCTCCTTTTCCTCCCACAAGGGCTGCTACCTCTTTGACCAGTTGGCCTGCCTTGATTTGACCGGTCAGATCCTTGGTCACCAAGGCCAACAGGGCTGCCTTGCCGCCAAACTCACCGCCCAGCACTGCCACACCGCTGGTCATTTTGTCCCGGACCTTATCACCGATTTCACGCAGGGTTTTAGGTGAATTCAAAGGAAGCTGACCACAGATGAGCTGAACACCGTTGATATCCACAGCTCCGGCCAGTAGTTCATCAAGTTCTCCCAGGGCCTTGGACGCATTCAGGGTTGCGATTGCTTTTTCCAGCTCTTTCTGCCGTTGCAGCAAAGCTTTAACCTGAGCTTGGGCATCGTTAAAGGAGCCGGAAAGCAATTGCCCTAGTCCATCCGCCTGTTCAGCTAAATCTTGCAGCCAATCCACAGCTGCTTGGCCCGTCACAGCCTCAATACGACGGACTCCGGCAGCAATGCCGCTTTCCGAGATAATTTTGAACAGACCGATATCACCGGTGGCTCCAGTATGGGTGCCACCGCAGAGTTCTTTAGAAAAATGTGGGATACTGACCACCCGTACTTCATCTCCGTATTTTTCTCCGAACAGGGCGGTTGCTCCGTCGGCAATGGCGGCCTCTTTGGAAAGGACTTCTGTATTCACCGGGGTGTTTCTGCGGATTTCCCGGTTGACCAGCTGTTCAATGGCCCGGATTTCCTCTGGTGTGACTGGTGAAAAATGAGTAAAGTCAAAACGCAACCGATCTGCCCGTACTAGAGAACCTGCCTGTTTGACGTGATCACCCAGAATTTCCTTCATGGCTGCATGGAGGAGGTGGGTGGCTGTATGGTTAAGAGCCGTAGCCGTGCGTCGTTCATCCACCTGTAAGTTGACCTGTTGGCCAATGGCTAAGATACCTTCTGTAACCGTACCAGAGTGAAGTACCAGGCCCTCGGCAGCAGCCTTGGTTTCCTGAACAGTGAAGGAGCCGCCCTCCCAGCTGATGGTTCCGCGATCGCCTACCTGACCACCAGACTCGGCATAAAAAGGGGTCTGCGGACAGTAGATCTGTACTTCTGATCCAGCAAGGGCCTCGGGCACTAGGTTACCTTGATCGTCGATAATACCTTCTATCACAGAGGCAGCAGTGGTAGTGCTGTAGCCGAGGAACTCGGTTGTTTTTCCTTGATCCAGTAGGGCAATCATGCCAGCAGAAAAATGATCTACATCTTTACCCTTCCAAGAACGTCTGGATTGGTTACGTTGCCGCTCCATTGCTGCTTCAAAGCCAGCATCATCCAGAGATATTCCTTTTTCCAGGGCCACGTCCCGAACAATATCCTTGGGAAAACCATAGGTATCATAGAGTTTGAAGATAAATTCGCCGTTGATGGCAGGGGTGTCCTGCTTGGAATCCTGTATACGTGCGATTTCCTCATCCAGCATGGTCAGACCATGATCCAGAGTCTCGCCAAAGCGGGTTTCCTCATGATCCGTCACTTTGTCAAGAAGCTCTAGCGAGTCAGCAAGATGGGGATAAGCATCCTTCATCAGGTCAATCACTTGGCGACAAATGCCGCCAAAAAACGCCTCGGTCAGTCCCAAAGTACGACCGTAACGAATGGCTCGTCGCATAACGCGACGGAGGACATAGCCCCGGCCTTCATTGGAGGGCAGAACCCCATCAGCCGCCAGAAAGGCTGTGGCCCTGGCATGATCAGCAATAACCCGCATAGCTGCATCGTCAGCAGGGTTATCATTATAGGCCCTGCCAGAAAGTTCAACGACCCTGTTAATGAGTGGGGTAAAGAGATCGCAGTCGAAATTATTATATTTGCCCTGAAGAACAGCAGCAACCCGCTCCAGCCCCATGCCGGTATCAATGGAGGGCTTGGGCAGCTGTGTCATGGTGCCGTCTGCATCCCGATAAAACTGCATAAAGACCAGATTCCAGAGCTCCAGAAAGCGGTCACAGTCGCAACCTACTGCACAGTCAGGATTATCGCATCCGTGTTCCGGGCCTTGGTCAATATGGATCTCAGAGCAGGGACCACAGGGACCGGTATCGCCCATTGCCCAGAAATTATCTGCCTCAGCCAAGCGAACAATGCGACCCTTGGGCAGATCTTCTATCTGTTCCCAGAGTTCATAGGCCTCATCATCTTCCCGGAAAACCGAAACCCAGAGTTGTTCAGGGTTAAGACCCAGCTCCTTGGTTAAAAATTCCCAGGCAAAGTCAATAGCTTCTTTTTTAAAATAATCACCAAAGGAAAAATTCCCGAGCATCTCAAAAAAGGTATGATGACGGGCTGTGTAGCCTACATTTTCTAAATCATTATGCTTGCCCCCGGCTCGGAGGCAACGTTGACAGGAAACCGCTCTGGTGTATTCCCGGTGTTCTTCCCCCATAAAAATCCGTTTAAATTGAAACATACCCGCATTGGTAAAGAGCAGGGTTGGGTCATCATGGGGGACAAGAGACGATGAGTCAACAACAGTGTGCCCTTTGCTTTTAAAATAATGAAGAAATTTTTGTCGTATTTTGTTGCCGGTCATTACGTTGGATTAATAGATCGTTTTGAGATTGGTAGAAAATCTGGGAGCAGGATATCAGGATACTTGAAGGATTTATTTCAAATAAGGGAGCATAGCTTTAAAGGCTGGCGTTCCGGCTTTTTGTAAAAGTTCATAAATAATCATTTCTGCCGGAACCACGACCACACCGATATCCCGGAGGCGTTCTTTTGCGTAGGCATCATTTTCAGGAGTGCGGGAAGAGATAGCATCTGCAATGACCCGGACCTTATAACCGGCTCGCATGGCTCCCATGGCTGTTTGGTACACACAGATATGACTCTCCACTCCACAGAGCAGAAGGGTATCTACTGTTGTGGGGAGCTTATCAAGCATACAGCGTACCCCGGCATTCTCCAATCCGTTAAATTCTGTTTTATCAATACAGGGCCAATCTGCAAGCAGCGGGACAAGCTCTTCAACAATGGGCCCGATTCCTTGCTTATATTGCGTGTTTGCGATAATAGGAAATTCCAAGGTATCGGCAAGGCGAATCATCAGGTCAATATTATTAATAACCCGTCGGCTCTCATGGATATGAGCCATCAATCGTTCCTGTGCGTCAATAACATAGAGGCAGCATTGATTGGCCTGTAATGTTTTTTTAAAACTCATCTTTTATCTTTATGCTGATTTATTCTTCGTATTCACCTTTTAGTGGGCATCAACGGAATTTGCAAGAGAAAATTCATCCCTGTATGCAGCAACGAAAATCTTATGAAAAATATACCATTGTAGAGATGATAAGGGGAAAAGAAATCAACCTATAGCCAGAAAAAAAAAAGCAGAGACCATGCGGCCCCTGCTTCCAGCAGTTGAATAACCTATCCTTGCGGTTCGGTTTACCCCTCTTCGTTCTGGATACGGTCTGGACGTGCGTACATCGTGGTGGAACCGGAAGACCAAAACATCAGTTCGCCCTTGGTTACCAACGCATTGGCAATTTTTTTGATCTCACGCGGTTTACGGTCAGCATCACATTTGTAAAAATCTTTGATGTACAGCTGCGGTTTTGGCGATTTAGTCGCTTTTTCAATAATTGCAGCTTCTACTTCTTCAACACTCATTGCCATGATGTGTACCTCTTTGGCTGAGTTGATAAGAACCCGACTCCCAAAAAATCTGAGCCGGGTGAAATTGATCACGCAAAAGATCCTTACTTGGTGTAAGCGTCTGTCGCGTTGGTGTACTTAAACTGGGTGGATGTCCGCCATGTATCGTAAGCCAGACGGTAATCGTCAATGGACTTATCTGTGAACGGAATCTCACATTTTTCAAAGAACTTCTCCCAGCCGATACGCTCAGCCCACTCGCCAAGACGTTCGTACTTATTGGCATCCTTGGCATAGACCTCAACGATCTTGCGAACAGCCTCAACAGTCTCCGGCCAACGTGGTGCGTTGTTGGGCAGGAAGGGGATGACCAGTTTGGAGAATTTCGGTGCAGACTTGGCATTAGATACCTTGCCACCGACCAAAATAGCGATACCGTCACCTTCCGGATCTGCCAGCGGCATAGCCGGACACATGGTATAGCAGTTACCACAGAACATACAACGATCAGCGTTAACCTTAACGGTCTTGATCTCTTCGCCGTTGACTTCAGCCTTAGCTGGCTTTACAGCACCCAACGGACAGGAAGCAATAGCCAGTGGTAGCTCGCAAACACCGGTGATACGGGAGTGATCAATCATCGGTGGCTTACGATGGACACCAAGGATAGCAATATCAGAGGCATGAACAGCACCACACATGTTCAGACAGCAAGCCAGAGCAATACGTACCTGGGCAGGCAGGGTCATAGAACCAAAGTACTCGAACAGGTCATCCATGACTGCTTTAACCGGCCCGGAAGCATCGGTAGCCGGAGTATGACAATGTACCCAGCCCTGAGTATGAACGATGTTTGTTACAGAGGCACCAGTACCACCGATAGGCAGCTTGGTTTCGCGGCCTTTCAGTTCTTCAACCAGAGCATCGCATTTATCCTTGGAGTCAACCATGAATTCTACGTTGTTCCGGGTGGTGAAGCGCAGATAACCTTCACAATGCTTATCTGCAATGTCACACAGTTCACGAACATATTCAATGGAAACCAGACGGGGAGAACCAACACGTACGGTATAGCACTCAGCACCGGTCTCGCTCACATGCAGCAGAATGCCAGGGGCAAGAATTTCATGGTAGTCCCATTTTCCTTTATTTGCTGCGATAACTGGGGGCAGCATTTCAGTGTATGAACGAGGACCCAGGTCAGTGATCCGACCTTCCATGGGATTTTTAGGATCGTAACCCATTATACAATCTCCTTATATGATAAATATTCAAAAATTTAAGTAGAATCGGTAACGACCTACGCTGCATGTTTCTTGCGGAACTCTTCAACGTCACGTTCCCAGCCACCTTCAACTTCCTCTTCCTTCCAGAAGACATAGGGGTTGGAACGCGGCTCTTTCACATGCTGCGGCATAGCATCCACTTCCATAACCTTCAGGAAGGTAGGCAGGCCGATACGCTGCATGGTCTCGCCAACACGCTCACGGTTTTTACCAACTTCCATCCACCAGTCCCAAACCTGCTCAATAACGTCAATCAGGTTCTCGTACTCGTTGTCTTTGGAAACCTCAATAAAGGGGATAACCATGGTGGCGAACTGGGCACCGTCAAGAATCGGAGCTTTCGCACCGATGCAGACGGTTGCGCCTTTTTCTTTGCCCGGCTTCAGAGCGCGAGGCATAACGTTGATGCAATGCATGCAACGGGTACATTCGGAGTTGTCAATCTTCAGTTCATCACCTTCCATCCACATGCAGTTGGTGGGGCAGAGATCAAGAACTTCTTTTTTAATATCAAAAGGACCCCAGTCACGACCGGCATGGGCACCACCGTTTGCCGGATAGTTACCAGCTATGTACTCTTTGACAGCTGCCTGATCCATCTGGATATCATCTTTCCAGGTACCGATCAGAGCAAAGTCAGAGCGAGCAATGGAAGCAACACAGTCGTTGGGACAACCGGAGAACTTAAATTTGAATTTATACGGGAAAGCCGGACGGTGGATCTCATCCTGGTAATGCATGGTCAGGTGGTAGCACACATCCTGCGCATCGTAGCAGGACCACTCACAGCGAGACTCACCCAAACAGCAGGAAGGCGTACGGAGGTTAGAACCGGAACCACCGAGATCCTGCTCCAGATCATGGGTCAGATCCCAGAACAAAGGCTCCAGGTTTTCGGTACGGGTACCGAGGAGAATCATGTCACCGGTAGAACCATGCATATTGGTCATACCTGATCCGTATTTATCCCACAGATCCATCAATGCACGCAGATTTTTGGTGGAATAGTACAGGCCGGAAGGTTGGGCAATACGAACGGTGTGGAAATGCTCAACACCGGGAAATTTTTCCGGCTTGTCTGAGTAACGACCAACAATACCGCCGCCGTATCCAAAAACACCAACGATACCGCCATGCTTCCAATGTGTAATTCTGTCTTTGAACGAAAGCTCTAGCTGACCGAGAATGTCCCAGCATTCAGGGTGTGTCTCTGCCTGGCGCTTCATGTCGGTAACGAAACTCGGCCAAGGGCCGTTTTCCAGTTCGTCCAACAAAGGCGTATCATGCTTTGCCATCGGTGTTCCTCCTCAAGAAAGTTATAAAATTAAGGTAAACGTAAAAACGTAAATAAAATACTGAAAATCCAACAGGTATGCAGGTGTTTTTCAGGAAAACAACAACGCTTCACCTTATTGATTACTTATTTAGTGGGCGAACTTAAACAGATGAGCTGTATTTGTCAACAAAAAAGCGTAAAAAATGTTGGTAACTCCATTGCAAAAGATCCTTGAATATGACCAGTAATTTTTTATTTCGTATGATGCAATCGGGTGTTCCTTTTACGTCGGTAGTAAAAATTGCCCGCTTCATCTTTTCAACCCTTTAAAGAAAAATAATTTTATATATCAGAATGATGAATACGTTACTCCGCAGCCTTCTTATGAAATTTTACCACCTCTTCATAGGTACATCCTGTCCCGCCAAAAATATCCAGAGCACTGCCCACTGTTGCATCCAATTGGGATTTTCCGGCCTGACAAATACGTTCCAAATCTTTCAAATGAGTAACTCCACCAGCATAGGTAATCGCTTTATTGACCTCTGCTGCTGCAAGTAGTTCAAGAAGAACTTCATCAACCCCCATGCATTTTCCTTCTACGTCAACAGCGTGGATGAGGAACTCATCGCAGCTTTTTTCCAGCTCCAGCAAGAGGGCTTTGTTGATTTTCAAGTCGGTAAATTTTTGCCATCTGTCTGTAACTACGTAATACCCATTATGTTTCCAGCGACAACTTAAGTCAAGCACTAATTGCTCTTTTCCGATGAGTTGACAGAGCTTGTCCAGCCTTTTTGTATCAAGTTGCCCATCATGAAAAACATGTGAGGTAACAATAACATGAGAAGCTCCTCGCTCCAGCCATTGTTCCGCATTCTGATCTGTTATTCCGCCGCCGACTTGCAGGCCTCCAGGCCAGGCCTGGAGGGCCTCGGTTGCAGCCTTTTCATTACCTGGTCCCAGCATGATGACATGACCTCCAGGAAGGTTGTCCTGGCGGTACATTTGGGCATAATGGGCAGGAGAAAATTGCGAGGAAAAATTGGTTTGCAGGGTCGCTGAGTCGCTGTCGCTCAGGGTGGAACCAACAATCTGTTTTACCTTGCCGTTGTGCAGATCAATGCAGGGACGAAAACGCATTTTTTTATTTTTTATAGTAAGAGACCTGGGTAACACCCAGTACTCTGATAAAAAAAGCAAGATACGAATGCGTCGCATCTTGCTTATAAAACAGGATCAAAGGATCGTTGCGAAGCAAATTGTATCAATCCCCATCCTCAGAGCGGGGAGATTCATCTCAGTCATCCTTTTTCACCATCATGGTCGCCGGGTCCAGAATCAGTTGGCAAGAGTCGCCGCTGCAGGCATCACTGTTATGACGAATGATTTCCAGCTGGACAGTGTCTTGCTCCGTCTTAAGCAAAACCACCGTCTCAAAAAGATCATCAAGCTCATGACAGGGAGCAGGTACTCCAGAGGGAGAGACCCGATCATCGTCACGGTGGCTGGTTGCGGAAAACCAGGTCTGTAAACGCAGATTTTCCATCAGAGTCTTTATATCTTCCAAGTCCTTGTGATCCATGGTTGTAAAATCAAACCCATCGATCACCACGCAATCCGGCTTGAAAATATCCTGCAGAATAAGGTCATTTAATCGCTCTTCAAGGCGGGCCCGGTTAAAAGCAGACTCCTTGAAGCTCATGATCATTCGGTGCCGCTGCACCATATCAATCAGCTCATGGGGGTTAGCCACAGAGCATTCCTGGAGGATAACCTCCATAATATCATCATACCAAAGTTTGGTTTTTTCCAGATTCTCACCAATGCTTATATGGACAACCCGCTTTCCGCGCAGAATAGCATCCAAGGCGATCTGGACGAGCAGTGCGGTTTTGCCCAATCCGGCCCGGGCCATGATCAGCCCCATTTTTTTCTCGTTTCCAGCTAAGTTCAGAACCCGTAACGGATTTTTTTTCACTAACGGTTCATATCCCATGATACTACCTCTTATTTTGTCTCTTTCGTATCGCTCACGCAGCCCGCGCGCAAAGGCAGGCTACTGTCTTTGCCGAATGTCAGGGCCTTATCCGTTTTTCCTGGACTCTTCGTATTCTTTGATCAGCTCTTCAGAAACGCTCTTGGGTACCTGCTTATATGTTGAGAATTCCATAGTGAATTCCGCCTTTCCCTGGGTCAGAGAGCGCAGGGTGGTGGAATAGCCGAACATTTCAGACAACGGCATATCCGCCTCTACAACAGTATAGTTACCCTCTTCAGAGGTACCAACAATCATGCCGCGTCGCTGGTTCAGGCTGCCCATGATTGCGCCCTGAAACTCAGAGGGGCCTTCCACCGCCACTTTCATGATCGGTTCCATAATAACCGGCCCGGCCTTTTTATACCCTTCTTTAAAGGCCCCCTTGGATGCCTGTTGAAAGGCCATATCTGAGGAGTCTACGGCATGATAACTACCGTCATTAATCAGGCAACGAACACCGGTAATAGGCGCACCGATCAGCAGCCCTTTCTCCATAGAAGCCTGGAAACCCTTGTCACAGGATGGGATGTATTCACGGGGGATAACACCACCTACGATCTCGTCAACAAATTCGTACTCTTCCTCTTCCAACGGTTCCATAAAGCCTGCCACCCGACCGAACTGACCAGAACCACCAGTTTGTTTTTTATGGGTGTAGTTGAATTCGGCCCGTTGAGTAATGGCCTCACGATAGGCAACCCGGGGAGCACCCACCTCAACCTCGGCCTTGTACTCACGCTGCATGCGCTCAATGTACACTTCAAGGTGGAGTTCACCCATACCAGAGATAATGGTTTCACCGGTCTCGTGATCAACAAAGGTTTTAAAAGTCGGATCTTCCTTGCTGAAACGATTCAGGGCCTTGGACATATTATCCTGTGCCTTATTATCTGCCGGGGTAATGGCCAGAGAGATAACCGGGGCCGGTACATGCATGGAGCTCATGGACCAGTTGATCTTGTTATCGCAAAAGGTATCACCAGAGGCGCAGTCAACCCCAAAGAGGCCAACAATATCACCAGCCCCTGCTTCTTCGATCTCTTCCATCTCATTGGCATGCATACGCACCAGACGGCCCACCTTAACTTTTTTGCCGGTACGAGTGTTGAAGATGGTCTCACCTTTTTTCAGGACACCCTGATACGTACGAACATAGGTGAGCTGACCGTAACGACCGTCTTCCAGTTTAAAGGCCAAGGCAACTAACGGATCTTTAGGATTATTTGAAACTGTGACTTCCTCTTCACCCTTATCCAGATCAAGGGCGGTATTTTTAACCTCGGTTGGGCAGGGCAGGTATTTTTCAACAGCATCCAACAGAGGCTGAACACCCTTGTTTTTATAGGCAGAACCGATCATAACCGGTGCCAGTTCCAGATCCAGAGTTCCTTTCCGGATAGCAGCGTGGAGCAGCTCTTCTGGAATTTCTTCCTCTTCCAGCATAGCCTCCATCAATTCTTCTGAAAACATGGAAGCCGCGTCCAGCAGCTCTTCCCGTTTTTCCTCCGCAGCATCTTTCAGATGATCAGGGATCTCTTCATAGCGGAGTTGATTGCCCTGATCGCCATCAAAGTAGATAGCCTTCATGGTGACCAGATCAACCATACCTTCCAGGTCAGATTCCAGACCAATGGGCAGCTGGATCATGACTGCATTGAGATTGAGCTTATCCCGCAGCTGACTAACAACGCGCTCAGGATTTGCACCGGTCCTATCGCATTTATTGATAAAGGCAATACGGGGAACATTATATCTGGTCATCTGGCGATCAACCGTGATGGACTGGGACTGCACACCACCCACGGAGCAGAGGATCAGAATAGCACCGTCAAGAACGCGCAGGGCACGTTCAACCTCAACAGTAAAGTCTACATGGCCTGGTGTATCAATAATGTTGATATCAGTACCTTTCCAAGAACAGTAGGTAGCAGCCGACTGAATGGTGATACCACGCTCTTTTTCCAGCTCCATGGAATCCA
This sequence comes from Candidatus Electrothrix sp., assembly GCF_052785085.1. Taxonomy (NCBI): domain Bacteria; kingdom Pseudomonadati; phylum Thermodesulfobacteriota; class Desulfobulbia; order Desulfobulbales; family Desulfobulbaceae; genus Candidatus Electrothrix; species Candidatus Electrothrix sp. Next base: position 2,523 of record NZ_JALAAI010000087.1, on the reverse strand, counting down.
TTGTTGCGCCAACACCGTCTTTGCCGCGTACCTCATGGATAGCGTGGATACGCTGGGTGTAATAAAGGATTCGTTCAGTAAGCGTTGTCTTGCCCGAATCAATATGGGCACTGATGCCTATATTCCGTACTTTCTCCAGATCTTTGTTCATCTCTTATTCCTCTGTTACAGCTGCCTGACCGCTGATTTTATCCGCTCCCTCTGATCTCCCTCGGAATTTGGATAAAAGAACTTGCTGTTTGCCGAGCAAACAACCATTTTAAAATAAAAAAGGAGTCACAGCGAATTCTGTAACCCCTCAACACGTATCCTGCATTCAAAATGATATTGAAAAGGTATCATTTAAGCGACTGAAAATAGCGCACTTTAAAAACAGGGAGTCAGTATCTTATACTCAAAAAAGAGTTTATATACCCTATACAACGAAGATGTGCAAGGTAAAACTGCAAAAGAAGTACAGGGAGAAAGAAATGAAATTTTGGTTGAGACCCGGGCAGGGTGGGGTGAGGTTTGTCAGTCCTGCGATATTGGCAAGCAGGGGTTTTGTCGTTGTTACGAAATATTGAATCATTTCTTTCCTAAAAGGCCGAGTTCTTTTTACAGCCTGTAATTTTTCAGTGCTGGAAACAGTTTTTTATCTTCCTTTCGGGCATGCAGAATGACCTGGCTGACAACGATCTCACTTGACTTGATAATATTTTTCACTTCTTCTTTATTTGGGTGTTCCCTATACGAGGAGATAACCGTTATAAATTCTGCCAATGCGTCAAGGATTTTCCTATGATCTTCCTGGAGTTCTTCAATAAACGCTTTTTCTTCTGATGAACCCTGTTGAAGAATAAGGGGGAAAATTTCCTGTTCTTCAAATCTAAAATGCTCAACAATATATTCATCGGTAAATTTATGTAATCGCTCTAAATAATGATCAACGTCATTATTGGTAATGGTTTTGAGAAAATTCTCAAAAAAGGCCATTGCCTCTACAATTTGCTCATGCTCATGGATTTCCCGTGTTAATTTATCCATGCGACCCTCTTTTATCTCGTTTATTATAATGCATTATGTGGTTAAATCGGAGTCTGCTGCTCCATGCTGAACATGGCATTACAAGAGGAAAAAGTCAAGTGGCTCTTTTTCAGGCAAACACAGAAACCATGGTACTCCGGTTGAGCAGCATAATACCAGCCGGTTCTGCTTCAGCCTCATAATTTCGTCCGCATGACGGGCAGAAGAAAAGAAATATTTTCCTTGTTATCATATCGCTGTTGCGTAGATAGGATTGGGTGTAATGACATGAGACAGGCGAAGAAAACGTTCTCCTGAAGCGGGTTGAGGGAAGGATTCCCCGGAAGATATGCGGGTGCAGGGGGAGAAAACGGCGTTGCAGTCCTGCATAACCATTTTTTCCTGCTACAGGATGACTTTCTCCCGCTTCAGTACCATTTTTTCCCGTTGCATAACCATTTTCTCCTGCTTCAGGGGGATTTCTGCCGTTTCGGGAAGGGTTTTTCTCGTTACAGCGAGAGATTCTCCTCTTGCAGAGGGTGTTTTTTCTATTGCGGTGAGTTGTCCGCTTTCGTTTTGCTCAAGCAGACCTACTCAACTGTTCTTCCGGCCAGAGATTGGGTGATTGCCTCTCGCAACTGTAACTGGTGGCTGCCGGTAAGGATGTACCCTCCGAGCAGGTCAGGATGTTCGTCAACTATGACCTGTATCCATGACAGAAGTTCAGGAACGTTCTGTATTTCATCCAAAATAACCGGGGCTGGATAGCGGCGCATAAAGGTTTTGGGATCATCCAGAGCAAGACTGCGCAGTTCCGGATTCTCAAGATTCACATAGGCATGGTTCTGAAAAAATTTTCGGGCCAGGGTGGTCTTTCCGGACTGACGCGGGCCGATAATGGTTATAACAGGATATTCATCAGCGGTTATTTTTAACTCAGCTTCAATTTTTCGATTCAGCATGATGCAGACAGATCTAAACTTGGAGTTTTGATTTGTCTGTATAGTTGTATTCAAAGTTTTCGTCAATGATGAATATCAGGCTTACCATATACGGCATCTGTATCGCTGAATTACCGTATATGACAACCTGATTTATCATATACGGTAAGACAGAACAGAAGGAGGAACGGTATCCTTTTTAAAATAAAGAATATAATTTTCCGGCACGCATCCTGCTATATCACAGGAAAAAGCTGGTATTCAACACACGGAGATATTACTTTAACATGAAATGGCTGGAAATTATTGAGCTTCGCTCGGTGACAAAAGATAAAAGTACCCTGATATCGCAAATAGAACAAATACTCTGTGACTTGAGGCAGGAATTTAAAGAAAAAGACGTCCATTCTTATAGCCGCATACAAATTGAGACAGATTACAGCATCCACCGTAACCGTTCAGACCCCTCTCATTTTTTTTACGCAGCAAGAGGCAGAGGAGGCACATCCAGCCCCTGGCGCCGAGCCGTGATAACCTCAGCGAGATATTTCCACGGACAGGCGTTGCGCTTCCTACA
>NZ_JALAAI010000086.1:0-17304 GCF_052785085.1 Candidatus Electrothrix sp. | reverse complement strand
CTGACCAATAATGAGGCGGAGCAAGCACTACGTCATTGGGTTATTGCGCGCAAATTAAGCCACGGTACCCGTAATGGCCAAGGCAGTCATGTGTTCGCCATACTTGCGAGCGTGATTGATACGTGTAAGAAGCGCAACGCCTGTCCGTGGAAATATCTCGCTGAGGTTATCACGGCTCGGCGCCAGGGGCTGGATGTGCCTCCTCTGCCTCTTGCTGCGTAAAAAAAATGAGAGGGGTCTGAACGGTTACTACAAGTATAATCAATAAAACATAAACCAGAATCGCCCTCAACCTGTAAAATCTTTTACCACATGTAACAGCTCAGGCAGAGAACAAATCCCTGCTTCCTTGCCCCTCTTTTGTGCAAAGAGTTTGTCGCTCCAGGAAAATAAAGTATTATTAGAGAGCATTATGAAAACAGCTACAGAGAATTTTTTATGACTGCAGTCCCGGAAATAAATCAACAAAAAAAACGTATCAATCAACTCAAAAGGGCTTTTGCCTATAATCTGTTTTACAGACTGGGCGTCACCACAAGAACAGCGACCATAAACGATTATTACCTTGCACTTTCCTATACATTACGGGATCGAATGCAGCTTCTTTGTGTCAACTCTGTTGAATGCCTGCTTGCTAAAAAGCCTCAAATCGTCTGCTACCTTTCCGCAGAATTTCTCACTGGCCCTCACTTGCACAATAATCTCATTAACCTGGGATTGTACGAAGATTTTGCCCAGGCTGCCAAAGAAAGCGGGCTTGATTTGAAAAAAATCATTGACCACGAGGAAGAACCAGGCCTGGGAAATGGCGGACTGGGCCGTTTGGCGGCCTGTTATCTTGATTCTCTCTCTTCCCTGGAAGTTCCAGCTATCGGCTACGGAATTCGCTATGAATACGGGATGTTTGATCAGGAAATCGTTAATGGTTGGCAAAAGGAACTCAGCGATCGTTGGCTACATCCAGGCAATCCCTGGGAGATCAAAAAGCCGGTTATGGCCTGTGAGGTCGGTTTTGGAGGCCATTCAGAGGTCTACCATACAGAAAAAGGCATCCGTCGAATCCGCTGGCGACCTGCCCGGGTTATCACCGGGGTACCTTATGATGTCCCAGTTCCTGGTTATAAGGTCAATACGGTGAACTACCTCCGCCTTTGGAGTGCGGAATCACATTCTTCCTTTGATTTTGCAGACTTCAACACTGGAGATTATTATGGAGCAGTAGAGGATAAAATTAAGGCAGAGACCGTTACCAAGGTGCTTTATCCCAATGACGAACAGTTTCAGGGGAAAAAACTCCGTTTAGAGCAACAGTTCTTCCTTGTTTCCTGCTCATTACAGGATATGATCCGCCTCCATCTTTTTCGGCACGACAACCTTTTCAACTTTCATGAATATTTTCAAGGACAACTCAATGACACGCATCCGGCAGTTGCTGTCCCGGAGCTTATGCGTCTCCTGACCGATGTTCATCTCTATGGCTGGAATATCTCCTGGGAAATTACTAAAAAAACACTCAGTTACACCAACCATACCTTATTACCCGAGGCCATGGAAAAATGGTCTCTCGAACTCTTTGGCAGCCTCTTACCACGCCACCTTGAAATCATTTTCGAACTGAACCGTCGTTTTCTGGACAAGGTTCGGATCAGGTATCCTGGCGATGATGCCCGTTTGCAACGGATGTCAGTGATTGATGAGGCAGAACCACGATCTATCCGTATGGTCAATCTTGCCTGTATGGGGTCTAAGGCTATCAATGGAGTCGCAGCCCTGCATACGGATCTTCTCCGAAAACATACCCTGGTTGACTGGAACGATATGTATCCAGGTAAAATCCGTAATATTACTAACGGAGTTACCCCGCGCCGCTGGATGGCTGTCAGTAATCCCCGCCTCACCCAATTGATTACAGAGGCTATTGGTGAACAATGGATCACTGATCTTGCTGAACTGCGCAAGCTGGAAAAACTTGCCAACGATGCTGCTTTTTTGGATGCCTGGCAACAGGTGAAGGACGAAAATAAGAAAGATTTTTCGTCCTTAGTAAAATCTTACGATAAGATAAAGGTGGACTACAGGGCTCTTTTTGATGTTCAGGTCAAACGAATTCACGAATATAAACGACAGCATCTCAATATTCTGCATATCATCACCCTCTATGCCCGGATTAAAGCAAATCCGAACCTTGAAATAACCCCACGTTTGTTTGTTTTTGGTGGTAAAGCAGCCCCAGGCTATTTCATGGCCAAACGCATCATCAAACTCATCACCTCAGTTGCCAATGTCGTAAATAAGGATCCAGCAGTGCGTGACCAACTCAAGGTCTTTTTTATTCCCAATTATAACGTCAAGATTGGTCATATTGTTTACCCTATGGCCGATCTTTCCGAACAAATTTCCCTGGCCGGGATGGAGGCATCAGGGACTGGCAATATGAAATTCTCCATGAATGGTGCCCTGACTATCGGCACCCTTGATGGTGCTAATGTGGAAATCAGACAAGAGGTGGGCGAAGAAAATTTTTTCCTTTTTGGCCTCAATGTTGAAGAGGTTATGGAATTACGCAATGCAGGCTATACCCCCATGGACTATTATCATAATAATGACTCATTACGGTCTGTTATTGACCTGATCAATTCGGGAATTTTCACTTCAGGTGACCGGGAACTGTTCAAACCAATTATAGACTCCCTTCTTGATAAAGATCCTTACATGCTTTTTGCCGATTATCAGGACTATATTGATTGCCAGGATCAAGTCAGCCGCTTGTACGCAGATAAAAATCACTGGGCCAAGATGTCAATTTTAAACACAGCCCGGATGGGAAAATTCTCTTCTGATCGCTCAGTCAAAGAATATTGCCAAAAAGTGTGGAATGTTCAACCCTGTCCTGTAAAACTGAAATGGAAAGAACTCCCTGAAGATGGGGTACTTTTCCACCCAAGCGAGGACAGGGAATAAGAAAGGAACAAGCCTCCCATGCAACCCTGCGTTGCCCCATGCGATCTTAGTGATCCCGGCTCAGGATATACCTGGCAAGTTGCTCAAGAATTGCCAGGCTCTCTGGATGTTGTTCTTTGGAAAAACAGGATAAAGCAGCAAGGCCTTCTTCTATCTCCTGAACAGCCCTTTGGCGGGAAAATGCAAAGCTCTCTGTAGCATGCATGAGCTGACGAGCCAATGCACACCCGGCATTATCTCTGGGAGTACCTTGTAATGCCCTGAGCAAATCCGCCTTATCTGCATCCCTACTCTGAGCAAGGGCATGAATCAGTGGAAGGGTCATTTTGCCCTCAATAAAGTCATTGCCCACCACCTTGCCAATCCTCCTTTCATCGCCCAGATAATCCAACAGATCGTCAACAATCTGAAAAGCAATTCCTGTTTTTTCCCCGTAACTCGCTAAGGCCTTTTGTTCCACCGGGTCAGCTCCACCGTAGAGGGCTCCTATTTCACAGGTCGCACTCATAAGGAGTGCTGTCTTACGCTGCACAACAGCAAGATACTGTTCTTCGGTCACTGTAGGATTTGCCGTATAGCGCAGCTGAAGAAATTCACCATCAACCATTGCCTGGGTCGCTTTGCATACTATGTCCAGGCCTGCCTGACCAGTCAGGGTTCCAATGAGATGCATACAACGGGCATGTAGCCAGTCACCAGCAAGAATAGCAGCAGCCATGCCATACTTTTTGACCACAGATTCTTTGCCCCGCCGATTATTCGCATGATCAATCACATCATCATGAATCAAAGAACCTGCATGGAGGTATTCAAAAGTTCCTGCCAAAAGATACAGCTCATCACCATCCCGACCACAAAGTCGGGAACTCAGAATTGCCAAAACAGGACGTAATCGTTTCCCTCCTTGCAAGAGGGCATATTGGAGGACTTCCTGAAGAAAAGGATCATTGCCAGCCAGACCTGCATCCAGGTCACGCTGCATAGCTTCTTCTGTTCCAGCCACTTGCTGCTGTATATAGTTAAAGAGAAAGGCTTTATCAGCAATAGCTGAATCTGTTTTCTGCTTTTTCAAAATCTTCATTCTCTTTTTTCTCGTATATTCAAGAAAGGGGTAACTGTGCATCATAAAAAAAAGATTCAACATCCTGAATAGTTCTGCACATCGGAGCATCGGGTAAACTGGCTCGAAAGCGGCGCCCATAAAATTTACTGAACAAACGAATATCCAGAATCGCCATCACTCCCTGATCATTGGCATGGCGCATAAGCCGCCCTACACCCTGGCGTAGCGTGAGAACCGCCCTGGGGATCTGGAATTCCATAAACGGATTCCCACCAGCAGCTTTAATTCTTTCCATACGGGCCATAATAACCGGGTCACTGGGGACTTCAAACGGTAATTTGTCAATAATGACTAAACTCAACGATTCCCCAGGAACATCAACACCTTCCCAGAAACTGGCAACAGCAAAGAGAACAGAATTGATTTCTTCTGTAAAACGATCCAACAACAGAGAGCGTGAGCATGTGCCTTGCCGTAACAAAGAATAGGGTAGTTCATCCTGTAAGCTATGCCAGGCTAACTCCAGAGCCCGAAATGAAGTGAACAGAACCAGTGCCCGACCTTGGGAACATCGAAGAAGTTGTGCTATCTCCTGATGTAAAGCTGTTCTATATGCTGAATCTGTTGGCTCAGGAAAGTGGTTCCCTGGAACATAGAGCAGGCTTTTTCCTTGATAATCAAAGGGAGAGGGAAAAGAATGGGTTATCGTCTCTTCAGGCATCCCAAGCCGTTGACAGAAATAGCCAAAACCACCTGTCTTCTCAGAATTTGTTCGCAAAGTTGCAGAGGTAAAAAGACAATGTTCCGCACCTGCATACAGCGTTGTCTTCAGTTCATCAGCAACATCAATAGGGGTTGCAGAGAGGGTGAGATTCTTTTCTGTCCTCTCAACCCATTGAACATACTTGCTCTGCTCTTTTATGGTGTTGGAAGAAAGTACAGGAGCAGTGATCTGCTCAAGATGCTGACCAATATCCTGGCTTCGCTGGCCATAATGTGCCCAGGGCGCATCCTGACCTTTGGCCTTATCAAGCTGATCAGCAAGCGAATTCAAGGCTGACAACAGGGTATCTCTGGCTCTTTTCAACGCAGGCTCTTCTGCAAAAAGGCCTGCCAGCGGGAAACGCCCTTTCTGAACAGGAAATGCTGCTGCGAACTGCTCGTTCAGACCAGCAAGTGCTCTGGCTGATGCCAAAATAGCCGTATACTGTTGCACTGCCTCAGCTCCTTTCCCCCTTTTAAGCATACTCTGTTCAATATCAGCAATAAGATCTATAATCTGATATTTGGAAAATGAACATCCAAAAAAATTACCTGCCACGTTTTCCAAATGATGTGCTTCATCAATAATAACTGATTGATAGCGTGGAAGCACCTCACCAAAGCCGTTTTTACGAACAGCCAGGTCAGAAAAAAGCAAATGATGATTAACAATCAGGAGCTGGCAGGACGCTGCTGATCGACGCAGGCGATTCAAGTAACAATCATGAGCATACGGACAATCAGCCCCAAGACAAAAATAGGGTTGGCAGCAGATCTTTTGCCAGAGCAGAGAATTCCCTGACAACGCAGGAAGTTCTGCCCGATCAGCAACGCATGTTTCTTGCAACCATTTGTTCAAACATTGGTGCAGATCTTGTGCTTCGTCTTTTTTGCCTGCTGGTAATCCCTGAAAAAGTGTCTGCTGTCCCTGTGCATTCAGTTGATGCCAACGATACAGGCAAAGATAGTTCTGCCTTCCTTTGACACTCATTGCACTCAGGCCTGGAGTAATATATTTTTGAAGAAAGGGAATTTCACGCTTTAAGATTTGGTCTTGCAGATTACGGGTGTTTGTGGACACCACAACCCTCTTCCCACTCAGAGCTGCTGGAACCAGGTAGGCAAGCGTCTTACCTAATCCTGTCCCGGCCTCCACTATCAGGCAATGCGCTTGAGAAGGTTCCTGATCCGGGTGACTTTGCACTTTTTCCTGACTCAGTAATTCAGCAACTGCATTTGCCATTGCTCCCTGCCCGGCGCGAGGCTCATAATGTGGGAGATGTTCAGCAAGCACACCGGAATCTGAGAAAATATTATTCATTTATTCAAAACAGTAACACTTAACAACCACCAGCTAATGCCGATAGTTTTAATCTTTAATATGAGACTAATAAACATATTCATTACGAAACTTCGTGTCCTTCCGAGGTGATACCGAGAGCGTTCGATAGCCACCCAAGGTAACTATCTATTAATAAAGATTTTATCTTATTGATAATATTAATATTATTTACATCCGAAAAACTGAACGCTCTCGTGATACCCCATCCCTTGGGGCAGGGTATTTTGTTGACAACCTCTTTTTCCAAGCCATTTTTTACCACGGTGTACTGTCAGGAGCAATCTGAGATTACCCTTCTTGCCCTTCTCGCTTCTTTTTCAAGGCAAAGAGAAATATTTTGCGGTATAAAACAAGGAACAGCCTCATCAAATCTTTGAACCACATGAAAGCTCATACCTTGCACTTTGCACACAAGATTAACTTGATAAACCATGTCCGATACTGTACCTATACAACCACCTATTTCTTTGGATGCTCATAATTTTCTTGAGGATGGTGAAATTATCCTTGTTGTTGATGATTACCAAATGATTGTCACCCTTCTTAAGGATTTTCTCCAAAAACAAGGGATGGAAACGCTGTCAGCTGATTCTATTGAAAAAACCAGAAACATCCTCCAAGAAAAATCAATTGCACTTGTTCTTCTGGATATTAATCTCCCTGATGGAAATGGCACAGATCTGATAGCTGAAATAAAACAGGCAAATCCCACAACTGCCATAATAATGCTTTCAGCAGCGACTGACCTGCATACTGCCTTGAAATGTATTCGGTATGGTGCTGATGACTACCTGACCAAGCCTGTGCAGCTGGGCACCTTTTGGGAAACAGTGCGTAAAATTCTGGAGAAGAGACGTTTACAGATCAATAACCGACGCTATCAACAGCAGCTTGAACAGGCACATTTTCGCATCCAACTTCTCCATGAGCTGGCAATGAAGATGAACACGGCCTATCTCAGCATGACAGCACTGGAAGAAATCCTCCAGGCAATCCTTGTTGGCATCACAGCTGAAGAAGGGCTGAAATTTAATCGTGCTTTTCTGGCCCTGTTTGATGCATCAGGAAAGGTTCTTGAAGGCAGGCTTGCTGTCGGCCCTGGATGCCGTGAAGATGCCGTCCGTATCTGGCAGGAAATAAACAGTAGGGATCTTAAATTCCATGACATTATAGATTCCATCAAGGAGCATGATTTCCAGGAGGACAGTGAGGTCAACAAGATTGTTCGGGCCTTGCGTATCACATCAGAAAACAAAGAACACCTGTTGATCAGGGCTGCAATAGAACGCAAAACCATCAAGGTCTGTCAGGGACAATGCGAATATCAAGTCCCGGTTGATCTCATGGGACTCCTTCAGGAAGACAGCTTTGTGGTAGTTCCTCTGTATTCTTCAAATCGATCATTGGGTGTAATTATTGCCGATCATTTTGTCACAGGAAAAGAAATTAATCCACCGCTGATCCATGCCCTGGAGAGCTTTGCCAGCCAGGCAAGTCTGGCCATTGAGCATTGTCGGCTTTATACGGACATGGAACAAAAGATCAGGCAACTCGAATTGATCACCCACGAGCTTGAAGCCAACAAAGATCTTCTCGTGGAGTCAGAACGTTACTCAGCTCTGGGCCAGGTAGCGGCACAACTTGCCCATAATATTCGCAACCCTATCACTTCAATTGGCGGTACAGCACGATTACTCAGTCGCAGAACAAGCGATCCACAACTGCTCAAATTTTTGGATATGATGGCGATGGAGGTCAACCGCATCGAACAAACCCTGGAGGATCTGTTCAATTTTGTTGATACCTCGCCAGTAAAGAAAGAATGTGTTCTCCTTTACCCGCTCATCATGAAAACACTGATACTTTTTTATCCCTTCATGGAAAAACAAGATATCAAGCATAAAACTATCATTCCCGAACAATTAACATGCGAACTTGACCCCAAACAGATGCGTAAAGTTCTTGTTCATTTGATACGCAATGCCATTGAGGCTATGGAGAATGGTGGTGAGCTTGAGATTAAAGTGACAAGTGATGAGCAATATATTTATATTGCTGTCCGGGACAGCGGAATGGGGATCGCTGCTGCTGATCTCCAGAAGGTCTCAGATCCTTTCTACACAACCAAGGTGGCTGGAACAGGGGTAGGATTGGCTTTGGTGGAACGGATTGTCACTGATCACCAAGGCAGTCTCCATATTCGTTGCCGAGACAAGGGGGGGACAGAGGTTATTATTACCCTGCCATTATCATCACCATTTTCGCAGGACGCATAATAAAAAAAGACGAGCCCTGAAAAGGACTCGTCTTTATCTCACGTAACTACTTATACGCGGTGTCTTTTAGAATTCAACATACATACGGAGAAGATGACCTATGTATGCATCTTCCATAACTTCAGGAGCGCCATCGTTATAGGAAGGTGCCAGATAACCGAGCTTGTACTCAAGGCTCGTGCTTTCAGAAAGTGCATAGCTCAGTACACCGGAAACCTCAATTGCACTGTCGATTTTTCCTGCTTCATCATCATCATAATCATAAGAAGCATAGAGCAGATTACCCGTTGCGCTGAAACGATCACTGATGTCATGCATCAAAACCAAGGCGCCAAACATCAAATCACCATCAGGATTACCGACATCAACAACTGTGGTAGACTCATTACCACCAACCATAACAAAACCAAAGTCACGCCATGCCATGAAGCCATCCTGCGTCATACCAGCCAACACAACCGGGGTAAAGCCAGGCATACTAAAGGCGGCCTGAACATATCCACCAAGACCATCGTCTTCTGTTCCCTGAAAATCAGCCGCTTTATAAGCAAGTTCAGCTGTTAAGCCAATATTACCTACTGTACCGGTCAGGTTCACATTACCATCAAAACCAGAACGATCATTACGTGGTATAGCAGGTCTTTCAGTTGTAGCATCTGCAGCCCATTCTCTGGTATCGTTATTATAGCGCATGAAAGACTTGATTGTCCATGCGTCATTGATCTTGAGAATTGGCACGATACCATACTGCATGAAATCGTTATCATCCCAGTTATCAAGATTTGTACTATGCTCATCAACTACACCAACAAACGGAACCAGCTTCAAATTACCGCTGCTGTAGATCAACTGTACACGGGTCGGGCGAATTTCCCAGGAGTAAAATTTTGTGAAACTCAGGGGAATACGACCAGCTCTCAGGGTCATGGTGTCAGACAGGGGTACCTTAAAGTAAGCATAGTCTGTGGACACGCCCCACTGTGGGTCGCCACTTCCATCCCAGACGGCATCGTCATTATACCCGTAGTCATCAAAGTACAAACGTGCATGCACAGATGCCCCACCCTTGGCTTGAGCATCAAAATTTAAACCGACCCGGGACTCAAAGTAATCACTGTAACCGTTTGCAGCGTCATCGCTGGCATTACGCATATAATCAGTCATACCGACATAGGTAATACGAGCATCACCACTAATACTTACACCTGTTGTTTCAGCAGGATTATCACCTGGGTTTCCAGCAGATGCAGCTGTAACCATAGAGCCAGCTAACATCAACGCTGCACCGGCAACAAGTACTTTCTTCATATCCATCTCCTTTGACTTTTGTAAATAGGGTCTTGATTTCGTTGCCATGCAACGTGTTCACTATTTTTTATTTACAGCATCTCTTACACTGTCAATTCAAAATATGATACTTTGAAAAAACAGTCAAGAATATTTTATAGCTGTACAATTTTTTTTCATACTACTTCGTCGTGGCAGAAAAACTATTCAGAGGATAAAAATACAACACTAACATTTTAATATACAATGACAAACAAAGCTACAACATTAAACACCAGCTCTTCCTCTTCACTCTCTCAAAAAAGAGATTCTACGACAGAAGCCATTCTTATAACAAACTGTTACAGAGAAAAAGAAAAAAAATCAGATACAGAAAAAAATCTACACGGCTCTTCAGAAGAGCACTTCAACAAACCGCTGTCTTTTTAGGGTGAAAAGAAAAAAACCAGCTCCTCTGCCCTTTCCTTGCAGCATAAACAAATTTTTTACCCAAGCACTTGCTGAAGAGTTTCCTGCTCCATAGGCGTATCAAAAACAAAATGGAGTTTATACTCGTTGCCCTCTTCTTCAACCGGGCTAATAGACAACACTAATCCATAGACATGTAACTCCGGCGTTTTTCCTGCAACAGGGATAGAGATATGCAACTTTCGACCAAACAGCACTCTGATATGTTTTTTCTGAGAAAGGTGAAAATTCATAGCAAGGCCACCACGGGAAATATCAGAAAGTCGGCCTTTAAAACGCTGCCCCATAGAATTTCCCAAATTATTAATAATCTGAAATTCTATCTTACGAGACAACTGGTACCGCTCAAAGGCCCTGCGATTCAACCCTTTGCGTAACAATAACCCCTGGACATCATTAGAACGATTATAAAAAGCACGCAACTTAGCCTCAAGACCGGGAAAAGCCTCCTGCCAGCGGGCAAAGCTCGAACGCTTGAGAATAGAAATCTTGCTCTCTGTCTGCGCAGTCATACTGATGGTCCAGACCGAGGCATTAAAAAAGTTTTCTCCGGCAAGATCACCACCAGAAAGACTTTTCACATAAACACTGCGCCCGTTTTTTTGATAAAAACTCTTGATCATCCCATGGTTGATAAAAAATAACTCATCATTTTTATCACCTTGATTGACCAGCACCTCGTCTGGCTGTAATTCACGATTTTCCAGTTCGTGATAGATGGCACTGAATTCCTCAGCAGTCAGTTCCCGTAAAAGATTAGACCATATTTCCAGGTAACCACGAACCTGAACCCCGTTTTTTTCCTGTTCAATCAACTCTGTGGCCTGAATAATCTCTGTCAGTGCATTGGGATTAATCTCATTAAAACGTTCTCGCAGCCGCTCCGCATTATAAAAGTCTCTATGATGCACACGCTCTACAATCAGGTCAAAAAGCTGCGAAGTGGCCCGAGCCTGATCACCAGCCATAGCAATCTGGACAATATTGGTTTCCCGGGCAGCAACTGGGTTATTCTTTAACGGAACCTTCAGGGTTTCTGCTACTGCCCGATGTGCTTTATATTTTCCACCATGATTAATAGACTGTATGGCCTGTTCCGCTGCCAGCACCAATTTCTCCCTTGCCAAGCCGCCTTCTTTTCCCCCCTCAGAACTATCAGCTATGATCTTTTTCAGGGTTGGAATTGCCTTGACCGAGCCGATCTTACCCAGGGTTTTACAAATCGTGGTCCGCAATTGATACCCAGCCTTATTACGGGTATATGGTACTTCATCCAGTAAATCAGCCAAAGGAGCAACCAAACTGCTGTCTGGAATCTCACCAAGAAGGGCCACAACAGGCTCTTTTAACTGTTTCGGCACCGAGTGCAATGCTTTAAGAAAGAATGCCTTTTTATCCTTGCTCTCAATTTTACTGGCAGCCCGCAAAACTTCGCCCTTTACCCGGAGATCATCATGGCTCAACAAGGCAGTAACATCTGCAAAACAGGAAGAAGAGCCTTTCTCACCTAACATTTTGATACTGTTTCGGAGTAAATACCAGTCTGTTGTCCGATGCAATAATGCTCCCAGGCTCTTTTCTGCGACCTGACCGATATTTTCAAAAAGCTTCAGCAGCGCATCTGGTTTTCCCCGGCTTTGCTGAAGACTCTGCGGCTCAATGAGAAATTCCGCAGCAGCTTCTCCAAAAAGTACAAGCAGACGGCCCGCATCTTCCCCTTTATTCCTGTCATAAAGATACTCAATCAACAGTAACTCCATAAGGGGTTTGGTTGCCAAATCATTAACCAGCTGTTCAGCCTGTTCTCTGATATCTGCACTTGCAACGTCCAAGGCATTTGGACCACTAAAAATCAACAAAGCCTTACGGGCTGGAGCGTATCTTCCTATCTCAATCTGATAGGCTACAAAAATAGAAAGCGCTGTTATGATCTGCCAGACAAGTTCATCATCCTCAACAGCAAGAGTAAGGGCCTGGGAAACCGCTGGCAGGAGCTTCTCAATCCGTTGCCATTCACGATGGGCAATCAACAACTCCAGGCAGTCAATAAGATTCGTGACCGCCTCTGTCCGTATTTGCGCCTTATTCCCGTACAGCCAGGACACCAACTGATCCAGCAGGATATCGGCTTGTTGGTCTTTTTTTTCCACAATCAACTCTAAGAGCGTTTGCGAAAACATCCTGTCAATACGGCTCTGTTCTGTCTGCTGACTTACCGAGCTTGTTTTCTGAATATGGCTTTGTAAGGTTTTCATAGGAGTCATGTTTGCTGCACAGCAAGATTCTTAGCCGGAATAGAGCGCAACACATTCCCCGGCCCCGTTGTTTTACAACGTCCCTCCTGTCCCTGAAAAGGGCTGGACGTTATATAAAGCACCTTATATACTAATATACCATCATTCCCTATCCTGTAAAGCATCAATAACATTATGCTGGAGAAGCATATTGATACAGGAAGCAACAGGCAGACCGATCACATTGGAACACGATCCAACGATTGAACGCACCAAAAAGGCTCCCTTTCCCTGAATACCATAGGCTCCAGCCTTATCCAGAGGTTCTCCGGTTTGAATATAGGCGGAAAGAATTGTATCATCAAATTGAGCAAAGGTAACCTCAGTGTTCCTGCTCAGGTTTTCACGAACATCCTCCTGAACACAACAGAGGCTCAGGCCAGTAATAACCTCATGTTTTTTTCCTTGCAAAGAACGGAGAATCTCCAGGGCATGGGCAGCATCATCCGGCTTACCAAGAATACGCCCCTCAAGGGTGACCACAGTATCTGCGCCAATGACCCATGAAGCAGGGTGTTGACGAGCAACAGATTCGGCTTTTTCCAGGGCCATGCGACGAGCAAAGGCATCTGGCACCTCTCCATCCCATGGGCTCTCATCAATATCCGGTGCCACACTGATGAATTTGAAACCAAAATCCGTCAGAAACTGCTGTCGTCGGGGCGATCCCGAGGCAAGGATCAGGGGTTTGCAGGTCGTAAACATAGGCATCTCCAAAACCAGCAATACGTTCCACCCCTCCCCTTGGGAAGGGATAACAGGAAAGGAAAGAAAAAACAAAAACGGCCTGTGATCAATGCGATCACAGGCCGTTTCCAAAGACGCGTATTCCATGTATTCAGCCGATATCAACGACCGATACAAACTGGCGGATTACCACCAGCAAACAGTCTTATCAGCGTCAAAGATTTTTTCAACAAGCTGGTCGTAATCCGGATTTTCACCGTACAGCTTGAATTCATCAGCATCACGATCACGGTTGAGAATACCAACCAGTGTCTTTACGTCATCATTGGGTTCAGAACGGTAGACCTGTAAAATTTTCATTATATCAATATCCTCCTTATACTATTCTGCACATGCAGGGGGGGGCTCATTGGTCTGCTTGGGCAGGCCATAGGGAATAATAAAGTCAGCATCACGCATTCTTTCGCCCAATGCCTCCAGGTCAATATTAGTCATCTCCACATCTTCAGGCAGGTCAGTGGGGGCCTCGGCCCCACAGCTCAACACTTCACCTTCCATGTCAGCGATCCAGGCAATATTTTCTGCCATATACTCAGACAGTTTCGGGAACTCGCCGTTCATAATAACCGGATAGCCGTAATGGTTTTCCACAGCAAGTCCAAGAGCCGAACGAATGCCATCGTTATACGTACGATTGGCAATCAGAATGTATACTTTTAATGATTCCATATTTGCACGCTCCTTATAAAACGATGTACTTACCGCATTCATCCAGCAGAGCGCCGTGGAATGCCTGGGTTCTCATTTGTTTTTCAGTCAGCCCTGCCGGGATATCTTTTACAGAGTCATACCCTTCACAGGTATAGCTGTCAGCACAGATAGCAAGATTATCTTCTCCACACAGATCTGCAAGATCCTTGAAACGTGGATCCTTGGTCAGGTGAATGGATTTGTAGGTAAAGAAAATCATAGGCTTTTTACCAGCTTTATCAGCGGCTTCAGCTATGCCCACTACATGCGTCATGTTTTGTGGGGATGTTACAAAAATACCAAGTTTATTCGGATCAGCAGCCATTGGCCTTATCCTCCTTCTGAGACGTCATCAACGTACGGCACTTAAATCAATTTAACCAGGAATCAACCTTTTTGAACAAAAAAACTGATGTATCCTGATTCTTCTTTCTCACCCAGATATTCGTGACCAGCACGGCCACACCAACCAGGAATATCGTTCCGTGAACCAGGATCGGTTCCATCAATCTGCAGGATTTGACCAGCATCAATTTTACCGATCTCTTTTTTGGTTCGCAGCAGGGGCATGGGGCAGCTCAGTCCTTTTGCGTCAAGTACGGAGGCAACATCCAATCCTTCAGGTGCAGTTTTTACGTCACTCATTTAATTCTCCTACCTTGTTAAAATAAAAATTATTCAGTACTTGCCTGAGTAAATTCGATCCGAAATGCCATAGTTCTTCAGACGTTTCAGTTTATACGTATTGGAAAATAACTGTTTCATATAACGAATAGCACTTCTTCTGTCAAGGGATTAATGCATATGTTTTCCTATCCCATTCCTTTGTTAACCCGTTGAAAGCCTGTTTAATATTTTGAATATAAGCAGCTCTTCCCTGGGGATTTGTTGAATCAGGCTTGACAAAAACAGCAGGTACAGGTTAAGAAAGGCCTGATAACAGGTCTGTTTGCTGCATAACAATACTATATAGAATAAAGCTGTATTGCTTAGTTCTTAAATTCTTAAGTGTATTTATTTTCAAATGAAAAAAACTTGCAAAGAAAGGAGAAAAGTTCATGAATGAATCCAGCTTACTGGGAAAAACAAGGGCTTTGTACAAAGAGGTCTGCGAAACCGAGTGGAACGCCAATATCACCGGCGTGATTATCGCTCTGTTAAGTATTTTAATCATGGTCTGGTGGCGGCCCTGGGGAGCAGTAGGTGCCATCCGTAACTGGGGTGACTGGATCCTGTACGGCATCACCTTTGGCTCTATGGATGCACCAAAATCTGCCTTAATCAGCTCAGGTTCTGTGATCGGGATTGGCTTCCTTGGTGGCTCCTTTCTTTCCGCCTTTCTGGGCGGTCAGTTTGCCTTTCGTTTTCCCCCGTACCGGGAAGTGGTCAAGGCGATCCTTGCAGGTATCCTGATGGGTGTAGGCTCTGCCCTAGCAGGGGGGTGCAATGTGGGCGGTATGTATAACGCTCTGGGCAACCTGGCAGCCAATGGGTTTTCCATGTGGCTCGGTATTGTGCTTGGTGTATTGCTTGGTTTATGGTTGCTCTACAAGGAAATGGAGCACATCAGCTGGGGGTCCAACGGTGCCTGGACCAAAGAGGTTCCCCGGGTTGTACAGACCCTGCTGGGAATCGGCACTCTGGCAGCCCTGATCTGGGGAGCGTACCAGTACAGCGGATACGATGGAGATGGTAATGTGAACTATATAGCCTCACTTTCAGGAATCCTGCTGATTGCCGCCGGAATCGGTTATGCTATGCATCGTGGTCGCTGGTGTATGATTCAGGGGTTCCGTGAACCACATATGACAGGCGACAGCACCCTGGCCAAATCTGTGGCCCTGTCCATCTTTATTTTAGCTATCGGTGGTGCTATTGTTAAATTTGCCGTGCCGTACAGCAATGAAGGCATACCTGTTTTAGCACCTGCGTATTACGTGCGCGGCACCTTTGGTTGGGTTGGTGTTGCGGGCGGTTTCCTTTTTGGAGTGGGCGGGATGCTGGCCGGTGGCTGTGGTTCAGGAACCCTCTGGCGGATGGGTGAAGGACAGATTAAACTGTGGATCGTGGTTCCTTTCTTTGGTATTGCCAACTCCCTGATGAGCACCTGGTTCAAAGGAATGGAGTTTGAGGTTGGCGGAGCACAACTGCACAACCTGATGGGACAAGCAAAATTAGGTCTTATTGGTTACGATGTTGATGAAATTCAGGATGCTATTGATGCTGCTGAAACCATTTCCATCACAGGAATTGAAAAGGCTGGCTACCTGGGTAAGTACATCTATATGCCTGATGCGATGGGCTATGGCTGGACCCTGGGCCTGATCACCCTGAGTATGGCGCTGTGGTACATCATTGTGACCTGGAATGAAGAAAGCAATAAACTGATCGTTCCCATGTGATACCTTATTTTTGTATGCCAGTGTGAACTGTAGAGGCACGGCACGCCGTGCCCCTACAAAGCAGGTAGGTACAGGTGCTACAGTTAAAGGGGTGAAACTACCTTTTGTCAAATCGCTTCAGATTCCTCTTCCACCCACCTCTGAACAACAACGTCTTTCCGAGCAGCTTGATGCTCTGGTAGCCAAAACCCAACACCTCGAATCCATCTACCAGAAAAAACTCAACGCCCTGGCAGAACTCAAACAATCCATCCTGCACAAGGTCTTCACCGGTGAACTCACCCACTCCCCGGAACAAGAACTTACCAAAGCATGCTGATACCGGATTCATCAGGAACACATAATGACACTTCAAAGGTACCTGCCTGCACGAAGAAGAAGTACATGCAGGCATCCTCTTCCGGAGCATGCAGGCATCCTCTTCCGGAGCATGCAGGCATCCTCTTCCGGAGCATGCAGGCATCCTCTTCCGGAGCATGCAGGTATCCTCTTCGGGAGCATGCCTGTATCCTCTTCCAGAGCATACAGGCATGCACTGCCGACGTAACATATTGTAACAGGAGATAGCAGATGAACGAAGCAGAAACCGAACCCTCACAGAGCTAATGCCTCCCCTGGGTAGTCAAGTAAATTAAATTGCTTAACTAATGTATCACCTCATTGATACTGTTGGCGGTCAAAACCCGATCCAGCCATTCAAGCAAGGTGTCGCTGTCCGCTTTTTCTATCTGGATGCGGATACTCTCGGGCAGCTCGCCGAATTTTCGTTGTAGCAGTCTGGACAGCACCAAGGCTTCACCCTCCTTTCTGCCTTTCTGCATGCCTTTCTGCATGCCTTCCTTTCTGCCTTTCTGGATACCTTTCTGCATCCCCTCCTGCGTATACCTCTCCACAAAACCTTTCATTGTTTTCTCCTCATCCGGGTAGCGTTGCTGATATATCAGTTGTTCATTTTCATCAAGACCTGCATAAAGGTCGATAAAATCAAGATACTTTACTTGCTTATTCACGT
>NZ_JALAAI010000085.1:0-17922 GCF_052785085.1 Candidatus Electrothrix sp. | reverse complement strand
GCAGTGTTCAATATACTGTACCAATTATGACGAATTAGTCACGATGTGTAGCATCGGCTTATTTTAGTGTTTATAATGGCGGTTCAAGATTCACAACTTATAAAATGCGTTTTCATGTCGTTTTTTTACTTGCTTAATCTGTCGAATACATTATTGTTTAAAGCAAGGCCGCTGTTGGAGTACCTACCCTATGAAGAGGGTATTAAGACTGTCTGCAACAAAACACTCTATATTGAATATCCGATATAGAATAATTGATATCCCAGTCCGGTAGGTTGGGGAGCGATCCCAACATCTCCATTAAGTCCTATAGGATGCACTCTATGCATCTCTTGTTGCTCCACAGCAAAGCAAAAGGGAGACTGCCGCCGGGCAATCTCCCTTTCTGCTTGCCCGGCTGTTTCGCCCCTGCCCGCAGACCTCAATGCAACGTTCTGCTCACACTGCCATATCCTTTTTTGGTGCCCAGACTGGCTTCACCCAAAAAAACGCTAGAATCTCTTTGCCCTTCTTACAATAATTCGTTATAACCGTAACCGGTTACACCATGAATCCTGATTATTCTGTTATCCCCATTTCCCCTGATACTTCTTATGTCCCAGAATCAGCATCAACTTCCTCACATCGCTCATCGTATATCCCAAGCCCTGAATATTACTTCCCAGCAGGTGGTTGCCACGGCCCAACTCCTTGAAGAAGGAGCAACTGTCCCTTTTATCTCCCGCTATCGAAAGGAGATGACTGGTTCTTTAGATGAAACCCAGGTCGTAGCCATCCGGGATCAGTTGACTGACTTTGCTGCTCTGGAGAAGCGGCGGAGAAATATGCTGGATTCCCTGGCTGAACGGGAATTACTCACCCCTGCATTAGAGCAGGCCTTGGGCAAGGCAGAAGACCTGACCACTCTGGAAGATATCTTTCTCCCGTATAAGCAGAAGCGCAAGACCAGGGCGGTAATGGCTAAGGAAAAGGGGTTGGAGCCCTTGGCCCAGGCTCTCTTTACTGGTCAGGACAGCACAATTCAACCTGCTGATTTTGTTGATTCCGAGAAAGAAGTGCATTCGGAGGAAGAGGCTCTGGCCGGGGCTCGAGACATCATGGCCGAGTGGATCAGCGAGGATGCAAATCTGCGGGCTAACCTGCGCCGACTTTTTGCGGATAAGGCTGAGGTTCGTTCCTCGGTGGTGAAGAAAAAGCAAGAGGAAGGGGCAAAATATCGGGATTATTTTGACTGGCAGGAGATTGCGAACAAGACCCCAAGTCACCGGCTGCTGGCTATGTTTCGCGGAGCAGAGGAAAAGGTCTTGCGTCTCGCGATCCGACCGGATGAGGATGCTGCCCTTGCCTTGATCAAAAGGCGATTTTCGTCTCAAGGCAGGTTTCGTGAGCAGGTGCAGCTGGCAGCAGAGGAGAGCTATAAGCGACTGCTTGGCCCTTCTTTGGAAAACGAATTACGGGCAGACGTAAAGCAGCGAGCTGATCAGGAGGCTATTCAGGTCTTTGCTGAAAATATTCGGGAATTGCTGTTGGCTCCGGCACTGGGGCAACAGCGGGTCATGGCCCTTGATCCGGGTTTTCGCACCGGGGCCAAGTTGGTTTGCCTCAGTGAGCAGGGGCAGTTGCTGGATTTTACCACGGTCTATCCCACCCACGGTGCGAAGCAGCAGGAGGAGGCTGGCCAAACCATCACAAGGCTTTGCCAGAAGCACCGCATTCGGGCTATTGCCATTGGTAACGGCACAGCAGGGCGGGAGACAGAGCAGTTTGTCCGTGGTCTTGGATTGGATACGAACATCCTGATTACCCTGGTCAATGAGAGCGGGGCCTCGATTTACTCGGCTTCCGAGGTTGCTCGGCGGGAATTCCCTGACCATGACATCACAGTGCGGGGGGCGGTCTCCATTGGGCGTCGCCTTCAAGACCCCTTGGCTGAACTGGTCAAGCTTGATCCTGCTTCCATAGGGGTGGGGCAGTACCAGCACGATGTTAATCAGGCTGCCTTGAAAAAGGCTTTGGATGACGTGGTGATGCATTGCGTGAATACGGTCGGGGTGGAGGTCAACAGCGGATCTCAGGAACTCCTTGCCTATGTTTCGGGTCTCGGGCCGGGATTGGCTGCCAAAATCATTGCCTGGCGCGAGGAGCAAGGGCCGTTTGTTAGTCGCAAACAACTGCTCAAGGTTCCTCGTCTGGGGGCTAAGGCCTTTGAGCAATGCGCGGGCTTTCTCCGTATTCACGGAGCAAAAAATCCTCTGGATAATTCTGCTGTCCATCCTGAACGGTATGCTGTGGTGGAGAAAATGGCTGCGGACGTGGGCTGTACGGTCAAAGAGCTTATGGAGCGAAAAGAATTACGGGACCAGATTGATCTGCATAGATATATCAGCAAGGACAGTGGGAAAGGAGGGAGTAGTCAGGCCCTTGGTCTGCCCACTCTGCGCGATATCCTGGAAGAACTGGCCCGACCGGGCCGTGATCCCCGTCAGGAGTTCACAGCTTTTGCCTTTGCTGATGGGGTCAATTCGATGGATGATCTGATCGAGGAAATGCGTCTGCCTGGTATTGTTACCAATGTCACCCGCTTTGGGGCCTTTGTTGATGTGGGGGTGCATCAGGACGGACTGATTCATATCAGCCAACTGGCGGATCGTTTTGTCAAAGATCCAGCCGAGGTGGTCAAGGTGGGGCAACAGGTGACGGTGCGGGTGCTGGAGGTGGATCAGCAGCGGAAACGGATTGCGCTTTCTTTGCGGGAGGGGTAGTTGTCTTTGCAATAGACGGTAACTTTTTTCATGTCAAGCGGTCATCTTTGCTGATTTCTGTTATAATGCACAAGAGGTGAAGTAAACCAGGGGAGAGACGTGACTGTTCGGCAGTGTCTCAGCTGCCTTCTCTCATGAATTCGGCTCACAGGAGGGGGACGTGGGTATGATCGAAACGATCATCATTATCATTATTGGCGGTATTCTGTTTGTCGGGATCGCACTGGTATTTCTCCTGGTCAGAACCTCGACGCAGAAGAAACTCCTTCAGGGCATGGAGAAACGGCTGAACAAGTGCGAAGACGTGCTTGATGCTCTTCCCGGAAAAGACACCTCTGCTGAATCTGTTCCGCTGAAAGATGAGCCGCGAGCACATCCTTCGCCTCCAAAAGAGCGGGTGAAATCAGCTGCAATCCACAGACCTGCCTCCCCGCCGCAGGAGGTATCTTTCCAGGTTGCCGAGGAAGAACCTGAAGAGCAACCGAGTCCGGTCAGAAACCCGGTCAGTCCTTCCTCTTCAGAAACTCCGCCGGACCCGGTGGAACGGGCCATTGCCTATGTGCAGCAGTTTTTCACTCAGGGGAATGTCGTCTTGCGGGTGGGTCTGCTGGTTCTCTTTTTCGGGGTTGCCTTTCTTCTGAAATACGCTGCTGAACGCAATATGCTGCCCATTGAGATTCGCCTGCTTGGGGTGGCTTTGGCTGGCATTGCTATGCTGGTGTTTGGCTGGAAGCAGCGGCTGCAACGGCCTGGTTTTGCCCTGCTGATGCAGGGAGGTGGCATTGGTCTGCTCTTTCTTGATGTGTTTGCCGCCTTTAAATTATATCAGCTCTTGCCTGCGGCCTTGGCTTTTGCCTTGATGCTGGGATTGGTCTGCACCTCTGCGGCCCTGGCCCTGTTGCAGGATGCGAAATCCCTTGCTTTCTTCGGTGCAACAGGTGGTTTCCTGGCTCCGGTCCTTCTTTCCACGGGCAGTGGCAATCATGTGGCCCTGTTCAGTTATTATGCCCTGCTCAATACTGGCATCCTGATTATTGCCTGGTTCAAGGCCTGGCGTGAACTGAACCTGCTCGGGTTTTTCTTTACCTTAGGGATCGGGAGTTTCTGGGGCGTGACCAGCTATAAGGCCCGTTATTTCGCCTCGACAGAGCCCTTTCTTATCCTTTTTTTTCTCATGTTCACCCTGATCGGGGTCTTATTTGCCTTTCGCCAGCCTCCTAAGTTGCGTGGTTATGTGGACGGCACCTTGGTTTTTGGCACCCCGATTATCTGTTTTTCCCTGCAAACAGCTCTGGTCAAGGATATTGAGTACGGGCTGGCCATCAGTGCTTTGGTGGTCAGTTTGTTTTATATCGGGCTGGCACGTTTTCTCTGGAATAAGGGCAATGAGCGGTTGCGCCAGGGAATGCGTACCCTGACAGAGGCCTTTCTTGCCTTGGCTACACGACGCTCTTCCGATCTTGTGCCTTTGGCCCTGAGTGGCAGATGGACAGCTGTGACCTGGGCCATGGAGGGAGCAGCCCTGATCTGGCTGGGTGTGCGGCAGAATCGAATGATGCCGAGAAATTTCGGCACCCTGCTCCAGTTTATTGCGGCCTTCTTCTTTCTTACTGGCAGCTATCTACCGGAGCGGATGATCCTGTTCAACGGAATCTATCTGGGATGCCTGATCATCAGCCTTTCAGCCCTGTTTTCCTCCTGGTACCTGTACCGGGCCGACAACCTACGCAGTTTTGAACAATATCATCACCTTCTGCTTTTTATCTGGGGAATTATCTGGTGGTTTGGTGGCGGAGTCAATGAGCTGAGTTATCAGCTTATTCCGTATTATATTTATCACGATTATGCCGTACTCCTGTTCATCGGGTTAAGCTGTGCTGTTTTGATGATGCTTGCCCGACGCATTTCCTGGCCTGTCGCAGCCTGGCCAAGTCTGTTCCTCCTGCCACTCATGATCCTTGTGACACCGGAAGGGATTCTGCAGGGGTTCTTCTACCCTCATGAGCATCTTTTTGCTGACCTTGGCTGGTTCGTTTGGCCAGCAAGCTTTGCTTTGCTTCATTATTGCCTGTACAAGGGGCGAGGTCTTCTTTATGAGTGGCTTCTTGGTGTCATTCATGTTGGCAGCTATCTTCTGCTTGTTCTGATTCTGACGTCGGAAGCTGTCTGGCTGGTGCGCAGTTTGGGCGGTTGGCAGAATACCTGGGAGCTGATCATCTGGGCCTTGGTTCCGCTGGCCTTGCTGCAATGTGTGCAAAACGTCCGTCTGACCCGATACTGGCCTTTGTCCCATTATACACCTCAGTATCGGGATCAGGGATCAGCCGTCCTTGCAGTATTGCTCTGGGTCTGGCTGTTGACAAGTGCTTTACTCAGTCCGGGAGATGCAACGCCATTGCCTTTTATTCCTCTTTGTAATCCACTGGAGCTGAGTCAATTAATCGTGTTCCTGGGTATTGCCCGTTGGCTGTTTTTGCGTCAGGATGCTGTCAGTGCCTTGGTTCCATGGCAAAGTTTTTTGATGCTGGCTGGGGCTACAGCTTTTCTCTGGCTAAATGCGGCCTTGGCTCGTTCTGTTCATCAGTTTGGTGCAGTACCCTTTGCTTTGGATTCTATGCTGGATTCCCGTCTCTATCAAGCGGCCCTTGCTATTCTTTGGGGAACCCTTGCCTTGATCCTGATGATGACAGCCCATGGTTTGAAACACCGAACCCTCTGGCTTATTGGAGCTGTTTTAGTGGGCATTACTGTGGGTAAGCTCTTTTTGATTGATTTGGCAAACAGCGGCACTGTGGAGCGCATTGTTTCCTTTTTAGCGGTTGGTATTTTGTTGATGATCATCGGCTATTTTGCCCCCTTGCCCCCAGCAGGATCTGAAGAGGAGGAAGGGGTGTGAAATTGTTCTGGTGTGCAGGGCGACTACGGGTTTTCGCCATATCGGGCAGGCACAGGGGCCTGCCCCGTGTCGTATTAAATTGGGCAGACACAGAGATCTGCCCCTACAGTTTTTCATTGGGTACAGGTATGTTTCACCGTATTTTTTGTATATTGGCCTTTCTTGTTGTCTCCAGCTTTCCTGTTCAAGCTGCTGGCGGTGATGAGAAACCGCTCTTGCAACGGGAGGACTTTGCCTATGGCATGGAACTGTCAGTGAGCGGTAATAACTCCATATACGGGTTACTTTTGCCAGCTGAGGTCTATCAGGGATGCACCCGTGCAGATCTTGGGGATCTCCGGGTGTTTAATGCTCAATATACAGTGCCCTATGTTATTCGATCCCAGGTCAGCAAGAAAACAAAACGAGCAGCCCAGGCACTGCCCTTTTTCCCCCTGTTCAGTGATACACAGGATAGGGGTAGTTCTCCTCCAGACCTTCATATTGCCACCAATGGTCAGGGAACGATTATTGATATTAGGCAGCATACTGCTTCAGCGGAAAAAGATCAGGTCGTCACAGCCTATATTCTTGATACCAGCGGGTTGGAGTATCCTGCGGACTGGCTGGAGCTTACCTGGGCCGGGCAGGGAGAGCAATTTTCCACCTCTGTTCGTCTGGACAGCAGTAAGGATCTGAATAGCTGGAGCTCGCAGGTCAGTTCTGCTGCCCTGGCTGAACTTCGTTTTGAAGGTCATAGCCTGTTACGTACAAGGATTATGGTGCCCCAAGGGATTCAGCGAAAAACATATCTCCGTTTATCCTGGCCTGCTGGCAAGGACGGGGTCAAGCTCACCAGCATCAAGGCTGGCTATAACCGGGAAGCCCGAAACCATCCCCGTACCTTTCAGCATTTGACCGGTACCTTTTCATCGCGCACAGAACAGGGAATGATGAGGTATCAGTATGACAGTAAAGGTTTTTTTCCGGTGGATCAACTCAGGGTTCACCTAGCTGAACAGAACTCTCTGGGGCAGATTACGTTGTTTTCCAGAGTCAATGAGGAGGCCCCTTGGCAGCGAAGAACTTCGTTTCTGGCCTACAGGTTAACGGTTGATGGTGTCAGCCTGGATAATGGGACTATCAGTATTAATCGCACCACTGATCAATATTGGCGATTGGAGGTTGCTGGCGATAGCGGCATTCGTCAGATGCCAACTCTGGAACTGGGCTGGCTGCCGGGACAACTGCTCTTTCTGGCCCAGGGTGAGCAACCCTACACCTTGGCCTATGGCCGGGCCGGGTTGCAGGCAACCCGCTATCAGGTGGATCGGTTGCTCAAGGCCGTTGATCCACAGAGTGAAAAAAAACTGGTTGCCCCTGTTCAGGCCGGGCCTGAGAAAATCCTCGGAGGCGGAGACCGACGTACACAGGCCCGGAACCTGCCTTGGCAACAATGGTTGCTTTGGGTGGTGCTTATTGCGGGAGTGGTGGTTGTTGGCCTGATGGCATTGAAGTTGTACAGGGAGATGCAGGGAAAGGATATATAATCGGAGATATCAGCTGGATACAAAATTCAGGAGGGTTAATATGTTTTTGTGATCGTTAGAGTTGACAGACATCACGGGGTGCTTATTTTGTACGTTAAGGACGGCTGAAAAACTAAAAATAGGAATGGGGCCCCTTCTTGAATCCTCCTTCAGTCGTCTTTACTGCCTGGTTGTCTTATGCCCGAAAAAGGCTCTGGATGAACAGAGGACTAGATCACAACAAGCAGTTTTGATGTTTCACGGACCATCTTGTAAAAGTCACAGGTGTGACATACTATAAACTCTCCGGTATAACAGACAATCCCTTCCTTTCTCGCCTCAGAAGCTTTAAATACCCAACAGCACCTCCCGCCGTTCTTGCCGTTGTGGATACCATCTACATTTTCATCGCTTGCCGCAGGGCATACTCCGAGTTCAGCAACATTTTTCCCGTTTGGTTCTCTGCCACATTTTTTGAATTCCCAACAGTTCAAATATGCTGTTTTCATGATATTGATTCTGTTGAAAGCGTTTCCCCCTGGCCTGTGGCCGGGGCCAAACCTCGAAGTAACAGTGACGTTCACGTTATGTTACTTTGAAGGGAGGAAATGTTCGGTAGAGGATAGGTTTAAAAAATTATATTCTTGTGGTTAGAACCTGACAATCGCTGTTGAACAAAGACTTCCCAGTCTATTGAGCTTTCCGGGATTTCAAAACCAACTTCCATGGAGTTATCCTTTTTCTGATGCCAGCGTAGATAGGCTGTTACTGTATATATCTTACTTTTTCTGGTGAGATAAGAAGCTGCTCTGCATAGCTTGTTGACCATGTTCTCGGAAATAATGATTTTAAATTTCTTTTTACGCTCATTTCAAACTTCCTCGTGCAGCATATAAAAAATTTAAAACATATTTTTGTATCAGCGATGGTTTGTTATTGTAATGCGTTATTATTTGAAGAAGTATTCATTTTTTTACAGGATAACATAAATAAAACTAAAGTACAATTTCTTTTACCTGATGAGCAAGAGTATCAGTTTGATACATCATTTTTTTCTTGTGGCAGACGAAAAAATCGTAATGATGGGAGAAAAATTAACAAGGACGGAAAGATAATCCAGAGTTGAAATGGTGCGGGAAGAAACAAGGGCCGCATGCAGAGCATAGATCCAGTAAGCAAGACGTATAATAAAATATATCGTTATTTGTCTCCTTGAAAAAGGGATGGTGTTGTGCCGATAATTGCTGGTATTATAACGATTTGTATGGAGAGGGATTGGTGTGTACTGGGGGAATCGGAGGGAGATGAGGAGGATAGCCCCATATGTATTTTTTATGAAAAGAGAACTTTTGCGTATAAATCTCTAACCGGGATTTTTAAATCAAGAGAAAGAAAATAAAGCTCATCATTTTCCTTCAAGATTTCTATCTCCCACTTTTTTCCTGTTCGTCTGTATATCCACACTTCAATTTCTTGTTGGCTAACCAATACATATTCTTGTAAACTTGGAATTTTGAGATAATTTTGCAGTTTATCCCCTCTATCAAAATGTTTAGTTGATTCTGATAAAACTTCAATAACGAGTATTGGTTTGTCTTTCACCAATTCGTCATTATCATCTGGATCACATTTGACAAAAACATCTGGATAATAGCAGTCAGAGCCTGCTGATAATTTCATATCACTTGAATAAACATCACATGAGGATTCAAGTAAATGATTTGCAATATTTCTAAATATGTTTCCTGTTATTTTTACATGATTCTCTTTAGCACCGGCCATTGCATAGATTTCACCATTAACCAGCTCATGCTTTGTCTCTGCTTTTTCTTCTAATAACAGATAGTCATATTTGGTAAATAACTTTCTTTGAGGTAGTCCCATTCTCTTCCCTTCTCAGAGTATATCGTATTAACAGCCTTTTTATGCTATAACAAGAAGTTCACCGTCCGCCGAGGCATTATTGTAATCCCTGAAACGGGCCGGAAGCCTGATTTATCATTTCACGAGAGAATGGTACCTGATACGAGTAAGATAAGCAAGGTGAATGGCAGAGATAAAAATCCCCTGAATCATGCAATTCCTTTAATATCCTCCAGGATCAGATAGAGCGCAGGAACCAGCACCAGAATAATTGCGGTGGAGAACACAATGCCGAAGCCCAGCGAAATGGCCATGGGGATAAGGTATTGTGCCTGGAGGGAGGTTTCGAGGATGATGGGGGTCAGGCCGCCAAAGGTGGTGGCTGTGGTCAGGAAAATGGGACGAAAACGTCGCAGGCCAGCCTGACGGATTGCATCAAATATATTGGTATCTTTGCGTTTATTGTTTGCAAAGTGGACCATAATCAGGGAGTCGTTCACCACCACCCCGGAAAGGGCGATCACACCCATCAAACTGATCAGAGAGATATCGTATCCCAGCAGGATATGTCCTATCACCGCTCCGATGATCCCGAAAGGAATGGCACTGAGCACGATCAAGGGTTGGAGGTAGCTGCGAAAGGCAATGGCCAGCAGGGCGTAGATGGCGAATAAGGCAAATCCATAGCCCACCCAGAGTTTGTTGGTGGCCCGCCGCATTTCTGCGTCGCTGCCTTCGAAGCTCCAGGTCAGACCGGGATAATCAGCCCGTAAAGCCGGTAACTCTACTTCGTTGAGCTTGCGGATCACCTGGGTAACTGCCCGTTTTGGTTCCACATCCATGGAAACATTCACGACGCGCCGTCCATTGCGGCGATTGATTGAGGTAAATGCTTCGCTGGACTGCATGTCAACCACTTCCAGGAGCGGAACCTCCCTTCCATCCGGTGTTTGTATAATCAGATCCTCCAGATGGTATATGTCTTTGCGCTCTTCCTTGGGCAGTTTCACCCGTACCTCAACTTCGTTTGTGCCGCGCAGCAGCCGGATGGCCAGTGCTCCGTAAAATGAGGATCGTAACTGTTCACCCACGTATTCAGGGGTCAACCCCAAGGTGCGTCCTTCCGGGAGCAAGCGAAAATCAAGCTGTTTTTTCCCATGACGGTAATTATCGCTCACATCCCGCGTATTGTCGTAGGAATCTGCAGTGGCTACCAGTGCTTTGGCCGCTTTGGCCAACACTTCGATGTTGTTGTGACTGAGATCAATGCTGATGTCCTGCCGCCAGCCACCCGGACCTGATTCTGTTTCAAAGGTGATTTGGGTCACTCCGGGCAGGTCCCCGATTTCCTTGCGCCAAATCTCAATGACCTCGTTGGCCGTCAGTTCAGCGACGTCTGGAGGCAGCATAACGATCTCCACATCGACAAACATGCCGCCCCGTACGTTGGTTTTGACGCCTTCCGCAGTGGTTTCAAGGCCATACTTTTCAAACATACGCAGAGTTGCCTCGGTGACATTGTTGGCAACCTCGGCTGCCTTGTCCGGCGTCACCCCAACCGGTAAGCGCACGCCAGCTTCGATTTCATCCGCAGCAACCTCGGGCATCAAAATCATTCCCATGTGGGCACTGGTTGCATAATTCATGGCAATAGCAAACAATGCAATTGCTGTGACCAGAGTCACATACCGGTACTTCAGGGCTTTATCCAGAAACCAACGGTATTGGGTATTTACAAAACAGGTAAATGCCCTGGCAAATTTTTGCTGCAGCCCGTGGAAAAAGAAGTTCATGCCTTTGCGGTGTGAATTCCGCAGCTGTTTCTGGTGCCCAAGGTGGCTGGGGAGAATATAGAGTGCTTCAAAAAGTGATACCGCTAAAATGATGACGACCACGACAGGAAGCGGATACCAGAATTTTCCAGTCTCTCCGGGAATCAACATGAGCGGGATAAAAGCCACAATGTTGGTCAGGATGCTGAAGATGACAGGTCCGGCGATTTCTTTGGTTCCCCGGATGGCCGCTGACAGGGCATCTTGGTCCTGCTGTCGGTGCTCGTAAATATTTTCACCAATCACGATGGCATCGTCCACCACAATCCCAAGTACGATAACAAAACCGAACAGGGTGATCATGTTCAGGCTCATGTCCACAGCTGGCAGGAATAATATTCCTCCAAAAAACGAGATAATCATGCCCATCATCACCCAGAAAGCCAGACGCAGCTCCAGGAAAAGGGCGAGAATAAAAAGGACAATGGCCACGGCCATCAGTCCGTTTTCCACTACCAAACTCAGTCGCCGACGAAACTCCTCGCCATCATTGCTGTCTATACGCCACTGGACACCTAGTGGCAAGCCAGTCTCAAAAGCGGCCATTTCCTTTTCCACAGCCCTGGCAATGTCCAGCGGGGACTGGTTGCCCACCCGAAAGACTTCAATCTGCATGGAGGGTTGCCCGTTGAAGCGCGAGGGATAGCCGGTTTCTTCAAAACCATCCCTGATGGTGGCAATGTCGGCCAGTGTGACTGACGATCCAAATTCGCCGGGAATAATTTCAATGGCGCCAAACTCCTCGGCAAACTGCTTGCGCTCGTTCATGCGCAAGAGGATTTCCCCGGAACCGGTTTCCACCGTGCCTGCCGCAATATCCTCACTTGATGCCTTAATGCTCTGCGCAACATCACTCAGGGTCAATCCGTATTCCCGCAGGCGGTCGCCGGAGATTTCCACATGGGTAACGTAATCAAGTGACCGCCCGAGGGAAACCTGGGTAATCTTGTCATTAGCCCGCAGTTGATCGCGCAATCGTTCACCCAGCTTGCGAAGCGTCCAGGAATCCACTGCCCCGTAGAGCACCAGTTCCATGACTTCGCGTTGCCTTGAACGGAGTTCTACATCGGGTTCCTCAATATCATCAGGGAAAGTGCGGATCCGGTTCACTGCCTGATCAATATCCTGAAAAACCTTCATCCGGTCTGCGCCGCTGACCAATTCGACAGTAACAGAGCCTCTTCCCTCGCGGGCCGATGAGGTGATTTCGCGAATCCCATCGACACCGACGATAGCCTCTTCAACAGGCAGTAAAATCCCCTGCTCCACCTCACTGGGTGCGGCACCAGGATACCCCACACTCACCGTGACAATATCCAATTCAAATTCCGGAAAAACTTCCTTTTGCATGTTGAATGCGAAAAACAGGCCACCAGCCAACAAAATGACCATCAACAGGTTAGCTGCGATTGCGTTGCGCGTCATCCAACCAATTGTGCCTTCGTCGGATCTGCTTTGCGTTGCACTCATGGATGTTCTCCGGCTCGGGTGTTGTTGTTCTCAACGCGTAAGGGGATTCCGTCGGAGATCGTGGCCAGGTTAGTTGACACCACAGCTTCGCCTTCCTCAAATCCGTCTCGAATGTAAACATAGTGCAAATCACGGAAAACGACATGCACCTTTCGAATATTCAGCTTGCCCCGGTTATACATCCAGATCGTATCATTTCGCCGTAAATAGTCGCGATCCAACCGGAAAACATCTTCCAGCAGCCGCGCCGCTATATGGGTTTCCACCATGGTACCTAAAAGCAACATCGGTTCTTCGGTTTGGCGTGACAGCGGGTCTTTGACGCTCATGAGCAGGCGGGCCAGGCGTGTTTCATTGTCCAGGACACCAATCAGGTGTTGTACCTCGCCTGTACGGGAAACGCCTTCGTCCCAGGCCCCTGACTTGGTGATCTCCACGGTCGCTCCGGGCTCGCCTTTTATGGGGAATTGGATCCACTGTAAATCCTCCTGCGGCACCGACGCAATGATCCAATATTCATCAATACCAACCAGCCGCGCCAACGAGTTTCCCGGCGAAACCTGCGAACCGATGTTCACGCTGCGCGAGAGGATTTGAGCGTCGAATGGCGCATGTAACCGGGTGCGGCTGAGATTCAGTTTGGCCATGTCCACTTCAGTCTGGGCAGATTCGACACGGGCCTGGGCACTGCGTATTTGCGGTTCACGCAGAATCAATGCCCGGTTGGCCTCTTTGATTTCCTCGCCCAGCAGGGCAAACTCCTGTTGGGCTGCCCGTTGTTGTCCAAGCTCCAGTTCGCGCTCGGCCTGGGCCTGATGCAGTTCGCTCCGGCGCATGGCCAGATTGTTGCGAAAGTCTGCCGGATCAATTTCCAGCAGCAATTCTCCTTTGTTCACGAATCCGCCGGGAATGAATCCCTTTGCCATGGAAATAACCTGTCCGCTGACCCGTGGGCTCAGTTGGATTTCCCGGGCTGGCTCCACTGTTCCCAGTGCCTTAATAACGGGGCGGTAGTCTCCGCGCTTGGGATAGATCACCTCTACCAGGGCCGAGCTTTTCCGGGTTGCACCGGATTTTTGCGCAGTGGGTGCGGTGGCGTGGATCAGTTCAATGATGCGCATAGCTGCCAGCGCGACGGCCGCACAAATCACAAGGGTGCAGACGATATGTTTTGCATTACCGGATTGATTTTCTGTGCTTTCTGGCATAATCTATTTCACTTGGGGATTCAATAAGAAATATTCTGCCCATTATTTTGAGTGCAGTAGGCACGGTGCCTCGTGCCCTTACAGTACAACACCGAAAACGGGAAGTTTATTGCTTGCTGGTTTCCTTGAAGGATAAATCTGAAGATGGTTCTGATAATTTCTTTAAAGGTTCAATCCCGCCAGCCAACGAGCGGTAGAGTGCAACGCGAATTTCCAACAGCTCCCGCCTGGCTGTCAGGAGATCACGCTGCAAGCGCTGACCTTCGATTAAATTATTGAGAACTGAGAGGTAATCCGAGGCACCATGAATATACTGCCCCCGCAATTGTTTGTAGGTCTTCTCGTTAAGGGTTAACTGACGTTCCAGGCTTTTCACGATGCGGTGCTGTTGAGTCTCCCCGAGGAGAGCGTCTTCCACTTCCCTGAACGCTTCCAGAGTGGCCTGCATATAGTTCGCCACTCCGGCGCGAAGGAGAGCTTCCCGACGATCCATTTCCGCACGCCGCTGACCGCCGTCGAACAGAGGCGCGACGATCTGCCCGGCCACCGAAGCCATCCAGGTGTCGAACAATTTTTCCGGAGACTCGGCAGAGGCTGAAATTGATGCGGTCAGGTTGAGTCGTGGGTATTGATTGGCCACGGCTGCGGCCAGATCAGCATCCAGGGCCTTGAGATCGTAAAAGGCCTGTCGCAGGTCGGGCCGCCGTTGCACCAGGTCGCTGGGCAATCCGGTTTGCGGCAACGGCGGCAGGGTGGGTAATTCCGCCTCTGTTACAATCAGGGATTCCTGGGGTGCTTTACCTTTCAAAAGTTGCAACTGGTGCCACTGGATTCCAATTCTTGATTCCACTGCATAGAGTTGTTCCCGTGTTGACTCAATCAGCTGCCGCTGGCGAAGCACGTCGGCACTTCCAATTTGGCCGCTGGAAAATCGCGCTTCCAGAATTTTCACAATCTTCTGATTGTTCTTGAGCTGTTGTGTTAATAAATCCTTCTGCCGCAACGCTTCGACAAACTCAAACCAGGCGATGGTCACCTGTGCCGAAAGGCTCAGTGCTGCTGCGTGGTACGCTTCCTCCTCTGCCCTTCCGCGTAATTGCTCGGCTTCCACCAATGAATCAATGCGGCCCCACAGATCGGCTTCATAACCGACAGCCAGCCCGAGTTCATAATCCTCCGCAGCGTCTGTATTATCTGATTTGCTGTAGCCGGTTTCGACGGTTCCATCCAGTTCAGGATACAATGCAGACGACTCCCGATGTGCCAGGGCCTTGGCCGCTCGCAAACGCTCCCGGGCAGCTGTCAGTGTGAGGCTGCCATCCAGTGCCTCCTGCACCTGCTGATCCAGAGATGGATCCCCAAAGGCGGTCCACCAGAATTCTTCAATAGCTTCTGTTCCCGAGATCCGAAACGGTGGGGCCTCTTCAAACGACGGTTTAACGACCTCTCTGGGTACATGACACCCCACCAAGATCGCACTGATCCCGATCATCCAAAGCCAGCTGTGAAAAATTGGGATCAGCCCCTTTGCGCTAGTAATCATGGCAGGTTATCCCCAAATTGTTCAAGTAAATAAAGTAATAAATCGCTTTTCAGCAGATGAGCCAAAGGGATGAAAAGTTATTTTTCCCCCCTGAGAACTCAATATTAGGCAATTGTTTGTAAATAGCAAAGACTCTTTTGATATTTTCTTGAAAAATTCTCAAAAGCATTTGTGACGACAAGCAAGGAAAAATACCCCGGTAGAGAAAAAAAGGAGGTGAAAACCCTACCGAGGTATCGGGTTGGACTCATAATACGTTTATCATGATATCCGTACTAAGGATACCAAAAGAAAGATTAACAGAAGATGAAGGGAGCATTCCCAAAAGGTAGGAATGTATTTTTTTTTTGACAGCTGATCTGTTTTTGCAAAACATCTGAAGAATTGATCAGGCCGCATTAAAGTCAACCTTGGCCCCATTAATTCTGATCTTTATTCACTTTTTCATGCAATCCTTTAACACTCCATAACCAGGGATTTTTAATAAGATAGACAATGTTGTTGTACTTTTCTTCTTTCCTGAAGATCACAAAAAACGGATAAACCAAAATTTTAGAGATACCAAGTAAGGTATACATAACGATAAATATCAAAGGTGTGAGCGGTAATAGAAAAGCAACAAATCTTCCGTGATTATTTGCTGTATCACTGTACATCCCAAAGAGGTACCAAAGCAGCAGCAGAACAAATGGCATGAAAAAGCCAATCGCATTGAGTAGTTCCAATGTTTTCCCTCTATCTCTGCAAATTTTTTTGCTCCTCAAGTTGCGTAGGTCTGATTGAGTAAAGCGAAATTAGACAATTTGGGTAATGTGTTGTCCGCTTTTGCACTCAAGCAGCCCTACCTGGCTCTGTACATCATGCTGCCGTACAGGGAAAAGAAAGGCATATCCTCACAAAGAAAATCCTTTGTTCCATAAACTCTCTACGCAATACGTGCGAACAAAGAGGGTCAGAGTAAAATTATTATTTAATTTTGCTCTGACCCCTTTTACTTCCTTTTACTTCAAAGGATTACTTCTTTTTTATGACACGGTACAAAGCCAAAAGAACAACACCGCCGCCGGTAGCCAACAAGAGACTGCCAAGATTAAAGCCTGTCACAGCTCCAAGCCCCAGAAAGGTTCCAATGTAACCACCCACGAAAGCACCTGCTATGCCGATGAGGATAGTAACAAAAATCCCTCCAGGATCTTTCCCAGGCATGATGAATTTTGCGAGTGCCCCGACAATCAGCCCCATTATGATCCACGATAAAATTCCCACAGTTTGTCTCCTTTTTGCTGTTCAGCATTACTTCCTCGCTGAACTCTTTATAAGCAGCCTGTTGCAGCACAAGTGAATACACAGGCTATGGTGGCTCTGAATGTTGCTGATTATAGCTCTTCCTGCTCGGTATCTGCTTGGAGATGAAGAGAGCCTATGTTACTTTTCTCTATTTTTACCAAGATTTTCCAGATACAGCTCAATTTCTTCCGGCGAAATTCCTTTCAGTCGATCCTTTAGTGACAATCGTTCCAGTACCTCATCTGGTGTAAAATGTTCCAGTACTTCATCTGGTGTAAAGTGTTGCAGTACTTCATCCGGTGAAAATTTGTCCAGCACTTCATCGGGCGAGAGCAGGCCCAGGTGATTTTTGACATAATCTCTTTGAAAATCTTTCATTGTGTAGGACACGGGGAATCCCTCCAGATTGTAATTATCTCCATAAGAGAATATTACCTGATGTATGCAGACAGGGCAAGGATTTGGCGGATATAAAAGAAACGCCCTGAATCATGCTTGACTCAGGGCCTTGTTTTCTATAAGGGAGAGGCGAATTCCTTTTTTGGTGAGTTCTGCTCGGGGCTCATCGGGGGTGTCCTTTATTGTTCCTCTCTCTATCGGGGGATGTTTACTCATTTCACACAATATGCGGCGTAAATTCTGCACCCCTTCACGGTTCAGGTGTAATGTTTCTATTGTTGCACGTCCTGTCGGTGTGATACCCAATATCAGCGTGTAATCATCATTCCAACAAAAGTGGTCACACCATTTCTGGTGCCTGGGATGGTACAATGAGGAAATTTTCCCACTTACTAGGTCATATCCTTCCGTTTTGGTATACTTATGGCCATTGCATCCCTGACAGGCAAAGGCAAGATTATCCAGTTCCGTCTTTCCGCCTTGACTGCGAGGGATGATATGTTCAACCGAAAATGATTGCGTCGCAAAATCTGTCTGACTGCGACAATATTCACAGCAGCCGTGCGCCCGCTCTGCTATTTTTGTTCTCTGTTTTGCGGTAACGCGCTTTTCAGGCATAAGCAGGACGACGAATATTTAACTCTTCCATCAACGCAGAAAGTGAAATTTCGCGTATATTTGCCAGTTTAGCCATATATTCCACCCGCTTTGCGTCCAGCTTTTCAATCCGGTCAATCAAATCCAGCAATTCTTGATGTTCATACGAGGTAAGTGTTTCCGCTTGGCGTTTAGCAACCAACTCATCAAAACGTTTCTGAACATCAAGCGGCAAACCCTGATTTATCTTCAGTAACAGCTCAGACTCATTTTTAGGTAAACTTGGTGCTTTACGACGGGCTTGCAACACGACGACTTGAGACATCAACTGTTCTAAATCAGGCAGATTCAATTGTTCAACAGCCTTCAACAATTCATTAAAAGGCAATTCTGTTTTGACTTGAAGTGTAGACATCTTTTATCCTCTTAACCCAAGTTCGTAGGATTTGTGCTCAAAACACGAAAAAAAGTCCTTTTTGGGGCCTTGCTCCTCTTTCAAATATCTGTAATTACTCATCACAGATTTTCGGATTCTTAATGTAGTGCCAGAGAGTGCG
>NZ_JALAAI010000084.1:0-18026 GCF_052785085.1 Candidatus Electrothrix sp. | reverse complement strand
TTATCTATTTTTCGCAACTCTTCTCTGGATAGGTGCATGCGAACTCAGAACGTGGATAGATCTCGTAAAAAACGTTGTGACCCTTAAACTATCGTGATCTTCTTTTTTTGTCCAATCTTTTTTTGTGTGGAATGAGGGGGGTGAACGGTTACGGCACAAGGTGTCGTTTTTGAGTATACAATATAATCAGGTTAACATACGATAACCTTGCAAATCATAGGGCAAAAACGATACAAGATGAGCACTGATCATAATA
The DNA here is from genome assembly GCF_052785085.1 of Candidatus Electrothrix sp. Lineage (NCBI taxonomy): Bacteria > Pseudomonadati > Thermodesulfobacteriota > Desulfobulbia > Desulfobulbales > Desulfobulbaceae > Candidatus Electrothrix > Candidatus Electrothrix sp. Next base: position 17,770 of record NZ_JALAAI010000084.1, on the reverse strand, counting down.
TGATGATATCGCAAATTGATCATATGTCAAGGGGAAATCAAGTCCTAACTATCTGTTTATTACTCTCTTTTACACTAATCAGTTCAAGATTACATTTACAAATAAATCTCAATAACGCAAGCAAAAAATACAACAAAGGTTTAAAACATGGCAACAATCGAAGCACTTTGTATCAGCAAAAAGAAAGGAATTCCTAAAAAATCAATTGCAGAGGCCACTTTTCAGGTTGGTTTTGGCATCCTTAGCGATGCACACGGTGGAGACTGGCACCGTCAGGTCTCTTTGCTTGCCGGAGAGAGTATTGACACCGTGAAAAAAATATTACCTCAGCTTACTGAAGGTGCCTTTGCAGAAAATATCATTACCAGAGGCCTTGATCTTCACGCAATCCAGGTGGGCGACAGGTTACAGTTTGGAACAGAAGTGCTCTTAGAGATCACTCAAATTGGCAAAGAATGTCACAATGACGGATGTGCAATCAAAAAAGCCACTGGCGACTGCATCATGCCACGGGAAGGGATCTTTGCAAAAGTCCTTCAAGGAGGTGAGGCAAGACCCGGTGATACAATCACGGTCGCATCACAAGGGGTAAAACCTAAATAGCTACGACACTGTAGCCTCCTCTACCTCACCTGACCCAAGCCCTGATTGTACGGGGCTTTTATCTCCCTCTTGAGAGAGGCAATAAAAATAAACTACCAAAACAGCCCTAATGTTACTAAAAAGTAGACCGTAACCTTACAAAATCGAAGCGTTTTTTTCTCTTGACAATTTGCCGTTTTTGCTCTTCATTAGGGTAACAAAAAAACATAAACCGGACTGAAAATTTCTCCAGAAATATGATCTCACAATCCGCTGAAAAATACCGTCTTGACGGAGATGCCCTGCCTGAGGGATTCAGGCTGCCGCAATCAACCCAAGAGGATGCTGATGAATTCTTTGTCAACATTGGCCCCCAACATCCCAGTACCCACGGGGTACTGAGGATTGTTGTGCGATTAAGCGGCGAAACTGTCGTTGAAGCGGTACCGCACCTCGGTTACATCCATCGTGGCATCGAAAAGATGGCTGAGAACCAGACCTATATCCAGAACATTCATCTGACAGATCGACTTGATTACCTCTCGTCTTTTTTCAACAACCTCTGCTTTTGCATGGCTGTTGAACAGGCTATGGACATCGGCGTCCCTGAACGTGGTGAGTATATCCGTGTTATGATCTGTGAACTCCAAAGGATCCAGTCGCACCTGCTCTGGTGGGGTGTTATGGGGATGGATCTGGGTGGGTTTACTCCCTTTTTATACGGTTTCAGAGAACGTGAAATGATCACGGACATCTTTGAAGAAATGTGCGGAGCCCGCTTAACCATGAACTTTTTTCGTCCAGGTGGGTCATATTTTGATGCGCCAGATGGTTTTATCCCGAGAATAAAAAAATTTATTCCGATCATGTATAAAGCCCTTGACGAATACAATACCCTGCTGAGTGGTAATATTATATTTCGGGAAAGAACCAAGGGAATCGGCATACTTTCCCGGGAAGACGCCTTAGCCAACGGTTGCTCAGGTGCTGTGCTTCGGGCATCGGGCGTTTCCTATGATGTCCGAAAAAATGATCCGTACTCTATCTACGATCAGTTTGACTTTGACATCCCTACCAGCACTGACGGGGATAGCCTTGCTCGCTATGAGATTAAAATGGAAGAGATGGTGCAGTCTCTGCGTATTCTGGAGCAGGCTGCGGCAACCTTCCCTGAAGGCCCCCATCGCAGTCAACCCAAGGCTGTTTACAAGCTTCCCAAAGGGAGCTATTACAGTCAGGTAGAAACTCCGAGAGGTATTTTTGGAACCTATATTGTCTCTGACGGAGGCCCTAAACCATATCGGGTGAAATATCGTTCACCGAATTTCTGCAACCTCAGTGCTCTGAATCATGCAGCAAAAGGACTCAAATTGGCAGACTTAGTGACAATCATGTCCAGTATGGATTTTGTTATCCCGGATATGGACAAGTAGAGGGAAAAGCGAAATGAACATGTCAGCAACAGAAACTCTGTATCCGCTCCACAACGGTATTGGCAATATGGTGCGTGCTCTCTTTCCTGAAAGTGCCTTTTTTATTAATGGACTTTTAGGCTTGATTGCTGTGGTCATCTTGACATCCACTCTGGCTGCCGTCCTTATTCTGCTTGAACGTAAGGTCTCAGCCCACTTTCAGGTCAGGCTTGGCCCCATGCGGGTAGGCTTTCACGGTATTCTTCAGCCTCTGGCTGATGGTATTAAGTTAATCTTTAAGGAAATCCTTAAACCCAAGGGAGCTGATAGCTTTACCTTCTATCTTGCTCCAATGCTTCCCTTGACCGCCACCTTTCTTATCATGGCTATCTTGCCCTTTGACCATCATCTCCAATTGGCTGATCCTGCTGGTGGGGTACTCTATGTTCTGGGTATTTCAGGTCTTGCCGTGCTTGGCCTGCTGTTGGCAGGCTGGTCATCAAATAATAAACTTTCCCTGCTTGGGGCCATGCGTGCAGGAGCCCAGATGATTTCCTTTGAGATCTCGCTTGCCCTGATCATGCTACTCATCGTCATGCTTTCCGGGACAGCCTCGTTACGGGAGATTGTTCTTTCTCAGCAGGGCCTGATTTTTGATTGGTGGATTTTTAAACTGCCTTTTCTTGGCATTATTTCCTTTATTATGTACCTCATCGCCTCTACGGCTGAACTCAATCGAACCCCCTTTGATCTGGCTGAAGGTGAATCAGAGCTGACAGCAGGGTACCATACTGAATATTCCGGCATGGGCTTTGCCATGTTTTTCTTTGCTGAATTTGTCAATATGTTTATTTCAGCTGCCTTGGCAACCACCTTCTTTCTTGGTGGTTTCCATGCCCCGCTCATCGGGATTGACTTTATTGACCCGATCCTGAACATTATACCAGGATTTATCTGGTTCTTTGGTAAAACATTTTTTATTGTCTTTATCTATATGTGGTTCCGCTGGACCTTTCCACGGCTCAGAATTGATCAGCTCATGTCTCTGGAATGGAAAATGATGCTGCCCACCAACCTGCTTCTGTTGATGATGGGGGCTGTTTTTATGGTACTGGGCTGGGCTGGATAAGGCGCATTGTATACATCTTGGTCAAACTCAGTGAGCCTATAAACTGTATCTCTCAATAACTATGAAAGAAACCGTGCCCAAGGAAAGCCTGCTGAAATACAGCAGCCGCTACCTCAAAAAAATCTTTACAGGCTTCTATTCTCTTATGCAGGGAATGGATATCACTGTAAAATATTTTTCAAATCCAAAGACTGTCATCACGCAGCAATATCCGGAAAATCGGGATACCCTGACGATGTTTGATCGTTTTCGCGGGCCAGTATCCATGCCTCACAACGAAAACGGTGAAAATAACTGTACAGCCTGTGGTATCTGTGAGAAATCCTGTCCCAACGGTTCTATTTCTGTTCTCGCAACCAAGGATCTTAGTGGACGAAAAGTGCTTGGGCAATACATCTATCGAGTTGGACAATGCGCATTTTGTGGCCTCTGTGTGGAATCCTGTCCTTTTGGTGCCATTGAACTGGCAAAAGATTTTGAACTGACTGTGTACGACAAAAATGAACTTACCTGGGTACTTAACAAGGCTCAGGATACACCTTCAGGAGAATGCTGATGAGTGATATTCTCTTTTATATACTGGCGACAGTCCTTGTCATCCTGTCAGGCTGTGCCGTAAGTCTGCCAAATATTTTACACAGTGCCATTGCGCTGATTGGCTCCTTTATTATTACTGCGGCTCTGTATATCATGCTGCAAATTGAGCTACTGGCTTTGGCGCAAATCATGCTGTATGTCGGTGGCATTGTTGTTTTCATGCTGCTTATCATTCTTCTCACCACAGGGCTGGGGGTTGATGATAAACTCGGCAGAATAAGTACATGGAAATGGATCAGTAAAGGGATGATAACAGGCTTGCTGTTTACAGGAATGCTGTATTTTTTCACAGAAAACAGCTCATCCCTTTTGGATCAGGCATCCGCAAAAGCTGCACCGATCACCATTGACCAGATCGGTATCCGCCTGCTCTCAACAGAAAACGGCTTTATCGTTCCGTTTGAGGTTGTCTCCTTGTTGTTGCTTGCCGCATTAGTTGGTGCTGTGGTCATTGCCCGCAAAGATGCAGAGAAAAAGGAGGAACAATCATGACCCTTTCCCATTGCATTACTCTTTCATTGATTCTATGCGGCATCGGAATCTTCGGCATGATGACCCGTCGGAATCTATTGGGTATCCTGCTCTCGGTGGAAGTGATTCTCAACGGGGCCAATATCAACTTTGCTGCTTTTGCTCATTTTAAAGCCGCAGACCCGGTGGCCGGTGCGGTCTTCCCGATCTTTGTCATGGCGGTTTCCGCCTGTGAAATCGCTGTGGCCCTGGCAATTATCCTTTCCATGTACCGTCGTAAAAAACGGCTTGATGCGTATCGGCTGGAGGAACTCAATGGCTGATTTTATCTTTTTTCACAGTTATCTGATCCTGTTTTTTCCGCTCCTCAGTTTTGTCCTGATCGGACTGGGGCACCTTCATTCTGATAATAAATTTGTTGGCAAGCTGGCTATTACCTTGTCTGCTCTTTCTCTGGGCTATGCCCTGCTCACTGCCCTTGCCTACTTCATTTCAGTTATGGGACATGGACAGGGTCTCCCGTATCCTGAAAAAATGGCCCTTGATGGTGCCTGGCTTAATTTTTCTCCAACGCTGACGGCAAACCTGGGGATCTATCTTGACCCTATTTCGGTCATAATGCTGATCGTAATCACGGTAATTTCCCTGCTGGTCAATATCTACTCTGTTGGCTATATGAAGGGTGATCCCAGCTTTAACCGCTTTTTTGCCCTGCTGGCTCTGTTTTCTTTTTCCATGCTCGGCTTGGTGGTTTCCAGCAATATCCTCCAGATGTTTGTTTTCTGGGAACTGGTGGGTGTATCTTCCTATTCCTTGATAGGTTTCTGGTATGAAAAACCCTCAGCAGTGGCAGCCTCGAAAAAGGCCTTTATCATGACCCGGTTTGCTGATGCCTTTTTTCTCCTGGGAATCCTGCTGGTCAGTTTTGAAAGCGGGAGTTTCAGCTTCCAAACCCTGAACAGCCCGGAAACAGCAGCCCTGCTCAATAAAAATATCCTTTTTGCAGGACTGTCCATTAATATGTTGACTTTGGGTACCCTGCTGATCTTCTGTGGTGGTTGGGGCAAATCAGCCATGTTTCCCCTCCATGTCTGGCTGCCTGATGCTATGGAAGGACCAACCCCGGTTTCCTCTATTATTCACTCCGCAACCATGGTTGTGGCAGGTGTTTATCTGACAGCCCGGATGTTTCCGCTCTTTGCTGCCTCTGAGACCACCTTATTCGTGATCCAGTGCCTTGGTGCCTTTACAGCCTTGTTCGCCGCAGTGATCGCCATTACCCAGATGGATATCAAACGAATCCTGGCCTTTTCCACCCTGTCCCAGCTGGGCTATATGATATTTTCTCTGGGTGCAGCCAAAATCTGTGGCGATGGACATCATGATGCCTCTGTCAACCTGCTGGGCTACTCCGCAGCCATGTACCATGTTTTTACCCATGCCTTTTTTAAATGTATGCTCTTTCTTGGTGCAGGTGCCATTATTCATGCTGTACATAGCAACGATATTATGAAGATGGGTGGGTTGAAATCATTAATGCCCAGAACCTATTGGTCCTTACTTGCTGCCTGCCTGGCTATTGCGGGTCTGTTCCCTTTTAGCGGGTTTTGGTCTAAAGATGCTATTCTGTTGGCCTCGCTCCAATCCGGCCATTATATCACCTTTCTTGTTGGTTTAGTGACTGGTGCGCTGACCGCCTTTTACATGTTCCGTTTCTTCTTCCTGATCTTTCACGGCGAAGCTCGCTCTGAACTCCACGATGTTCATGAAGACCCTTGGATGACCTGGCCTATCATGATCCTGACAATACCGACTGTTTTTGCCGGTGTTTTGGAGCATTTCTTTATTGCCAATGTTGTGCCGCCTTATATTCAGGAGGCTGGTCACCTGGCCCATCCTGGCTGGTTGCCGTGGGTTGCTACCTTGGCAGCAGTTCTCGGTATTGGCGGGGCCTGGATCTTCTACGGCAAGGGCCAAACCGAGAGTGCAGCACGTCTGAAAAATATCTTCGGGCCTGTTGTGTATACGCTTGTCTACAATAAGTTTTATATGGATGAAATATGGCTTTTCATCACCCATAAAATTATCTTTGACCGCATCGCTGCGCCGATCAAGTGGTTTGATCGTAAGGTTGTTGACGGTAGTATGGACCTCACGGGTTGGCTCTTGCAGGTTGGTGGTAAGGGAGTCCGGCTTGCCCAGAACGGGCAATTACAGTTTTATCTTGGTGCAACAGTTATTGGTTTTATTATGTTGTTGTTTTTGGGGTAAGGAGCTTAGTAGGGAGGTTCATCTCCTGCCGGAGCAGTGCAAAACTAAAAGCAATGAAATCAGTCTATATTGAATCATCAGTAATCAGTTATATGACTGCTCGGCCAAGCAGGGATGTAGTTACGTCCGCTCGGCAGGCCGTTACCATTGAATGGTGGGATACCTACAAGAATACGTTTGAAATTTTTGTATCTGAGTTGGTGATAAATGAAATAGGATCGGGTAACGCTGAAGCAGCTCAAAAACGGTTGCTTCTCGTAGAAAACATACCTATTCTTGAGACAACAAAAAATGCTACCAAGCTCGCAAAATTATTGATTGAAGAAAATGCTGTTCCTGAATCCTGCACAGAAGACGCCTTGCATATAAGCATAGCCGCTGTACAGAGAATGAACTTTCTTCTTACTTGGAATTTCAAACACATCAATAATGCAAATACAAGAGACAAGATATCGAAAGTGATTGAGCAAGCACGATTACAAAGCCCGATATTGTGTTCACCGGAGGAATTGATACATGAAAAATGACCCTATTGTAGAAGAGATTAGAAATATCAGAGCTGTCCACGCAGCTAAATACGGGAATGATATTGATCGAATTTTTGCGGCAATAAAAGAAGACGAAAAAAAACATATGAAGAAATTAGTGAACCGGGAAAGAAAAACTGTATTGCAAGAATAGTAACTTATATGAAATGGGCCAGCGTTATCAATAACCCGCTGCTGAAGGATTTGCCGTTTACAATTGAGCTGAACAAATGAAGAAAAATGAAAAGTTAAAATTATATTTAGATACTTCAATTCCAAGCGCATATTTTGACACCTCAAAACCCGATACGGCAGTTAATTACTCAAAAATGGTTTGAAAACAAAGCCTCTTTGTATGAATTGTACATTTCTGTTACAGTTATTGAAGAAGTCGCAGAACTAAAAAACACTATAAAAAGACAGGCAATAAAAGACTTGATCCTTGATTCAGACATGAAGGTTCTTGAGCTATCAGATGATCTCATACTTCTTGCAAATGAATATATGAACAGAGGAGCAATTCCAAAAAAGTGAACCTGAAGATGCCTATCATATTGCAACAGCCTCAATAAACAATATTGATGCCTTAGCATCTTGGAATTTCAAGCATATTGTCAGTGTAAATCCTATAAGAAAAATTCATGAAATCAATTCGAAATATAAATATCCGATAATTGAGATCGGTTCTTTGCAGTTATTCGGAGGTGCTGAATATGGCAACATATAAAAACAGTTATAGCAAACAGGAAGATTCTCTTTTATGGGAAATCCATGAAATACGGCATCGCCTCCACAAATCAAGAAAACAGAAGCCGTTGCAAGAAATCAACCGTGAAGCAATAGAAAAATTTCATGCTTGGAAAAAGGAAAGAAAAATAACGCATCATTGAAATTACAGACCTCACTAACAACCTATTATGCCCACGAAGGGAAACTCCCTGACAGCCGGGAAATGTGAGCAGGATGGCCTACAGAATTTATTTAGAATGTCGAAGACGTTGCCAGGGAAAAATACACTCTGACACAACGACAAAAATGGTAAAAGATTATTATACAGGAATAATTGAGGCATATTGAGCCATGTCCTTAAAAAAACATTTTCCGGTTCTTGTTGAACAGGATATAGACGGAGTCTTTATCGTCAGATGCCCCGTGTTCCAAGGTTGTCGCAGTTACGGAGAAACTATTGACGAAGCCCTGCATAATATTCAGGAGGTTATTGAACTCTGCCTGGAAGAACAGAATCTTGAAGAACCGGCTAATACTTTTATCGGCATCAGAGACATTGAACTGGCGGTCTAAAAATGTCTGTCCTGCCAAATTTTTATTCGTTTTCTGTAATCATATCTGACAAAAAAATGAATCACTACAGCATAAACCGCAACGGAGTACATATATGAACGGACCATTTCTGCTCACTATGATCTGGGTCGTCCCTTTTATTACCGCCTTGGCTTGCCTGCCGATCCGGACTGATGACCATCGGAGCATTAAATTTATCTCATTAACCGGCAACCTGATCAACTTATTGCTTGTCACTATCCTGACCTTTAAGTTTGTCGCTGTCTCTGCTGCCAATCCTGTTGCTGACAATGCATTATCCAGCCTCTTTCATTTTACCTATAAGGTAGATTGGCTGACGATGCTGAACATAGAGTACAATATCGGGGTGGATGCTATTTCCGTGCTGATGATGCTGCTTACAGCCATTGTCATTTTCTGCGGGATCTTGGCCAGCTGGAATGTCAATAAGCAAGCCAAGGAGTTTTTCGTTCTCCTTAATGTCTTGGTGGCTGGCGTTTATGGGGTCTTTGTCTCTATTGATCTCTTTACCTTTTTTCTCTTTTACGAGATTGCGGTTCTCCCCATGTACCTACTCATCGGTCTCTGGGGAACAGGCAGGAAAGAGTATGCATCCATGAAGCTCACCCTGATGCTGGTGGCTGGTTCTGCCTTTATTCTGGCAGGGATTCTGGCCCTTTATTTTGAGTCAGGCGCAAATAGCTTTGACCTGCAAGTACTGTCTCAGCATCAGTTCTCTGATTCCTTTCAGTTTTGGGTCTTCCCGATTATCTTTCTCGGCTTTGGGGTGCTGGGAGCTATCTTCCCGTTTCATACCTGGTCACCAGATGGTCATGCCTCAGCACCCACAGCGGTTTCCATGCTCCATGCCGGTGTTCTTATGAAACTGGGCGGGTACGGCTGCCTGCGGGTGGGGATGTACCTCTTGCCAGAGGGAAGCCAGATGTGGATGGACTTTTTCCTGATTCTGGTCACCGTTAACGTGCTCTACGGAGCCTTTGGTGCTATCCGTCAGACAGACCTGAAATACATTACAGCCTATTCCTCAGTCTCTCACTGTGGACTGGTCCTGTTCGGTTTCACGGCCATGACTTTTACCGGCATCAAAGGTGGCGTACTCCAGATGATCTCCCACGGCCTGATGACGGCCCTGTTCTTTTGTCTTATCGGGATGATTTACGGCAGAACCCATACCCGAACTGTCAGCGAAATGGGCGGTTTGATGAAAGTGATGCCCTTTCTCTCGGTAGCCTATATCATTGTCGGACTTGCCGGACTGGGCCTGCCAGGGCTTTCCGGTTTTGTGGCTGAAGCCAATGTCTTTGTGGGTTCCTTTAACAACCCAGCTACCTTGAACAGAATCTGTACTGTCCTGGCTGTGCTCTCCATTGTTGTCACAGCGGTCTATGTGTTACGGGCTGTCAACGGCTTGGTGAACGGGCCGATCAAAGAACAATTCACCTCTCTGACCGATGCCTCTCTGCTGGAAAAAATACCCGTCACCATCCTGCTCGTCTGTCTCTTTGGCATGGGTATCCTGCCAGGCTGGATTATTGAACTGGTTAATAACGCTGTTCATCCCATTTACAATAACCTGATGCGATAAAAAAACTCCGATGACACTCCTGCTGCCTGATATTCTTCTTGTCGTACTTGCGGCCCTGGTAATGGGCTATGACCTGTACAAGGGAAAAGACGACCTCGTCTCCACCGTACCCTTTCATCTTTCCTGGGTTGGCTTATGTGGTATTTTTGTGCTGTTATTTTGTCTACCTCATGATCAAACCGTTCTTTATCCAGGTGGTTACCTGGTCACCGGTACAGCACTCCTTTTTAAGCAGGTTTTTATCCTGTCCGCTCTCTTTGCGGTCTTACTTTCGCGTCCGTATTTTACACCCGGAGGCAATCAAAGAGGGGTCATGAAATACCAGAGCGAGTTTTTCTTTATTCTGCTGCTCTGCACCTTTGGTATGTTCACGGTGGTCTCTGCCACTGACCTGCTGACCCTGTTTATCGGAATGGAGCTGGCCACAATTCCGCTCTATATATTGAGTGGTTTTTATAAAAAAGACAAACTCTCTGTTGAGGCTTCCACCAAGTATATCATTATGGGATCAGCCTCAACCGGTCTGCTCCTCTTTGGCTACTCGTTCTTCTATGGTGCTGCTGGTTCCCTGACCTTTGAAGCTCTGGCCCAAGCCTGCACAGCGAATCCACAGGAACCATTGCTTCGCATTGGGATGCTCTTTACCTTGGCAGCCATTGGCTTTAAGCTCACCCTGTTTCCCTTTCATATGTGGGCACCAGATGTCTATGATGGTGCGCCCAGCCCGGTAACCGCCTTTATTTCGGTTTCCTCCAAGGCTGTGGCTATTGCCTTTCTCTTGATCCTGGTCTATGGCCCGCTGGCTGCTATGCATAGTTATTTACAGCCCATCCTGCTGATCTTGGCAGCAGCAACCATGACTGTAGGGAACCTTGGTGCCCTGAAACAAACCCGTCTGCGCCGGTTCATGGCCTATTCTTCCATTGCCCAGGCTGGTTACATCATCATGGCCTTGCTCGGAAATGCTGGCTCGGCCCGCTCCTCAATTATCTTTTACCTGTTTGTCTATGCAGCAGGAAACTACGCAGTCTTCTTTATCATGTCCATTATTGGACGGAATGGCAAAGAGAATCGGAGTGGCTTACAAGGCTTAGGCAAGAGCAACCCAGGCTTGGCAGCTATTCTGATGCTCAGTGCCTTTTCGCTGGCAGGGATTCCGCCGCTGGCTGGTTTTATGGGAAAATTCTTCCTCTTTGCCTCAGCAGCGCAAAAGGGATACTATTTCATGGTGGTTTTTGCGGCCCTGAACTCAACCATCTCCTTATACTATTATCTCCTGCTGGTGAAAGAGGCCTATATTGTTGAGCCTGCTGGTGAACCTGCTCCCGTTATTATGGACGGATTCCAGAAAACCAGTATTTTTATTCTAACAGCAATTATGCTGATAGCCGGGATCTTGCCTTCCTTGAGTAATGGAGTGCTTACTGTGGCAGGCTAAACAACGCAGTAAGCACGAAATTGTAGGGCAAGACCTGTGTGTCTGCCCGTTGCCAGAGCTGAGGATGTTCAAGGGCGAACACATAGGTTCGCCCCTACGGCATCTAAAAAATCAAAAAGCTGTCAGACAGAAGTAGTATGTCTGGTAGCTTTTTGTGTTTTTAGCACAGGGTGGTCCGCTTAAGTGCAACGAAAGCGGACGGTACTTTACTCAGATTGTTTGATTTCGTGTTACTCTATCAAGACCAACCTTATAAGCAACAGTGAAACACAACGTCATGCTAACATCTTATTCAAAAAACAAGCAATCCTCTTGATAAAGACGACCGATCAAATCCAGCCCCTCGTTCCCAAACTGCTCCTGAATCTCTGTCAGGGTAGTTTCCCCATTCACTGCATCCAGTAGAGGCTTTGCAGTAACGGCAACCGGTATTGACCAATTATAACGAGTCACCAAATATCCAAAAGATTCCTCTCGGATTCTGAAACGGGCAACGGGTTTCCAGCTCGGATCTAAATGCACGTTCTTTGGCTCTGCCTCGCAAAGAGGTTCTGTCATCAAAGGATCTTTTTTTCTCCCCTGTTCTAAAGCAACAGAGCGGTCTCCTCCCCGGCAACGAAACAGCTCAACGCATTCCAGGCAGGCCGGGGCGATCTGCTGGCGGTATTGTTGCGCCTGTTCTGACTGCCAGATCTCTGTTATGTGTTGCTCAAAGATATTGCCGAACACGGTGCTGGTCAGGTTATCTGGTCGAACAAGCCCTTGTGGTGAAATCGCACAATGCTCAATCCCAGCATTGGAACCTTCTGTGGAATTGGGAACAAAACATTTGGGGACACAATTGCCGATTCGACAGGAAACTCCCTGTTTGTGCAGGTCTTCAATCAGCAAAACTGCCTGCTTGAACTGTTCCTTTGTCGGCTGAAGGGGATTGTCATTGCCCAGGAAACGATTAAACACTGCGTATTCCGCACCGAGTTCCTGGGAAAGATGGATAATATCTTCCACCTGTTCACAGCTGTCTTTGCTCAGGATGGTATTGGTGAAGATCTCTATTCCGGCGTCTGCGGCCCGACGGATATTTGCGCAGGTTTCTCCAAAGGCGTTGTCATCATTGACAAGGGTGTTATGAACCGCCGGACTGCTGCTGTGGAGACTAACGAGCATACCCAGACAGTTTTCCTGGTCTTGATACAGGTTGATGATCGTTGCAGGATCGGGCCAACGTCCGTTGGTGAACAGGACATGGGCAATGCCCAGGGAATCAACATGTTCTACAATCCGGGTAAATTCTGGATGGAGAGTGGGTTCTCCGCCGGTCAGGCGGATGAGTTCGGCATATTTGTCAGGATGATCCGGCGGGGCAATGCGATCAAACAGCTCCTGCCAGCGGGTCAGGGTCTGTTGTCGTCGGGATCCCCAGACATTAGCGCAACCGGTGCAGGAGTTATTGCAGGCATAGGTGAGTTCGACAGCATAGGACAGGGGGGCAGAAGGGAAGAGCATGGATCAGTTGCTGCCCAGCGCATACAATCCCTTTTTTTTCTTCTGCTCCTTGAGTGCAGGCTGTTCTGTTTTGTGCAGAACAACACGGACAGGGCAGGAAGCAGTCTGGTCCGAACCATAATAGCTTTGCAGGTAGCTTTCAGTCTTTGTTTTTTTCATACTGACTTCTTCTCCGGCACAATCAGTGACTGCCCAAGGCAAAAATGTTTTTTCGTTCCTGTCCAGAGACAGTTTTCTGAGCAGCCATGCTATAACCACCATGATTGTCGGTCAATGATACTTTTATGCGGGGCTGCTGTTTTTCCGACAAGGTGTAATAGGACAGGGAAAACTGCTGCGATACTGTTTTATTATTTTTCATACTTTCCGGTTCAGCTTATCATAGCGATATACTGCATTACTCTTTTTTTCCATTGTTCTGTTCTTTTTTCTGCCACTTTTGAGAATAATAAATCTTTATCAGTTCTTCCGCATGCTCAGGACAGAGGTATCTCATAGCTGCCTCAAGGGAAACGGACTGAAGAAGCTCTTCTACAGTAAGACCTTTCATGCGCTCTTCCAAGGTCAGTGTGTCAAGATGCTCCAAAGTAACTTCACGCAAATAATCTTGTACAGTATACGGCATTTGTATTCCCTCCAAGCGGTAATGGGTATATAAGGTGGAGATAACACTGCTCAACCCTTCTGTCCGCCATTCATAATCGGCGGCACCGTGCGCGACACGTTCCGGTATCCCGCTGAACAGCTCCCATACAGCGTTTTGTTTTGCCTGCGCCACCCGACCCGTGACAATCAGGCGGACCGAACGGCTTCACCATAGAAAATCATACACGCCAGCAGTACGGGCCATAGTATTGCTGATATTTTCTGAGTTTCAATAGCTGACCCAGATGAATCACTAAAATGCTTAAACGTCATATAATCATGTCTTCATTGTGTTGCTCTAAAAGCGAATTGAGCAGCCCGTTGGAATAAAACCGTTTGTTTGCCAACAGCATTTCAAAAAGCGGTTTGAGAGCAGGGATAAGTTTTTTATTCCGGGCAACGGATAATATTCCCAGTGTACCGATACAGTTGATGCCGAAATTCTCAGCAATTTTACGTGCCTTTCTGTCATCAATCAGCAGGAAATCCGCATCTGATTCTTTGTAGAGAAGCACACATTCCGATTCTCCGTAATCCATCAGAGGAGTCAGGGTGTTGAGTCCTTTGATCGCTTTGGTTTTCGGAAAAAATGATAGATTCTCGTATAGTAATCGGTTGTTTTGTCAAGAGTGATCTCCTGCCAGACTGCATTCGGAATAGAGATGTCATCAAACAGCGCGTTGAGTATTTCCAACTGATCAATGACGGCCAGTGAAAATATTGCACCGGAATCCGCAATAACAAGCCCGTTTTTCTCACTTGAGTTTCGCGATGTCATCCATAACCTCGGCAGCTGTCAGATTGCATATCGGGATCTCCTTTTCTGACAGGGCAGTCTCAAACTGCAACCGGGAAAGTCCGGCGATCTGCGCAGCTTTCCCGACAGTCAGTTTCTGTGCTTTATATAGCTGAACAGCCAGAGTAAGACGAATGCGCTGCCGCAGTTCGTTTTCCGTCTCATTCAGGGCAAGGAGGATGTCGGCGGGAAAATCTACAGATATTGATTGGGTTTTCATTCTAATTATTCACCTCCAAGCCGGTTCGATATTCAGGGACAGTTTTTCCCGTTCAACATGGTACGGAGAACCTGAGAACAGGTCGATTACGGTTATGCCGAATAGGCGGTGCCATGGGGTTATGGGCATATCTTGTTTTCATAGAGATCCGCAACAGGAAAGCAGAGATCGTAATCATTCCACTCTAAATCGCCGTCAGCAAGCTCAAACTTCCTGAATTCTTCCAAAGAGATATATTTTCGAATCAAAGGATTGAGAGAATTGATCAAGAACGGTTCGAAATCTACGAGTTGCACAGTTCCGTCGTTAAACGAAAGCCTGAGCTTATGGTCGCTGACATGCTCTGCCTTTTCTATCCGTATAACCTGATCTTTACCTATCATTTTACTTTCCTTTCTACTTTTTCGCATTCAACTGGTTTATGCAAAACAAAATAATCAATCCATTTTTGGACAATTTCACCTGAATAGACCTGAGCGAATTTTTTGAAGTCTTTGAGTACCGCCGAAGGTAGAGGCTTTCGGCCTTTGACGGATTTTATGGTGATTTCAGTCACGATGCCGTCTTCAATGATGAATTCAGCCTTTGATTCATGACCTTGAAACTTCCCGTGAACATGAACCGGTTCGTGTTCATTGGTGTAGAACAGAATTATTATTCCGAGGTATTCGTAAATTTTTGGCATAACAGCTTATCCGTTGCAACCGCTAAATTTTACTAATAACTCATATCGGCTCAACCAGCCGTGAAAACCATAAGTTTCAAAAGATTCTTACGTAATGTTATTAGTCGAACTTACAGGTTACTGTACTAGCCTTTTGGTTCCGGGCATCTTGGTCACCTCTGTGTTTCTCATGAACGTCGCTGGCTTTCCTAAGCAATACGGCTATTTTTTTTGTTCTTCTTTCAGCAGTTTCTGCAAAATATTACGCTTTTTTTCTTCCGATTCATCCAGAAAAAAATATTTCAGGGCTTCTTCCAGGGAAACTCCATGAAAACGATCTTTTACAGGAATCCCCTTGAGACGTTCCTTCAGTGCAATTCCTTTCAGACGCTCCTCCGGGGTCAGAGTGTCAAGGTTATCCAAGGTAACTTCACGCAAATAATCTTTTACAGTATACGGCATTTGTATTCCCTCCAAGCGGTAATGGGTATATAAGGTGGAGATAACACTGCTCAACCCTTCTGTCCGCCATTCATAATCGGCGGCACCGTGCGCAACACGTTCCGGTATCCCGCTGAACAGTTCCCAAACAGCGTTTTGTTTTGTTTGTGCCACCCGGCCCGTGACAATCAGGCGGACAGAACGACTTCCCCATATAAAATCATACACTCCTGGGGCATGTTCATGCAACTGGACTTTCCGGGCCAGTTTTTCCGGGTGTCTTGCTGCCACGGCGTACAATCTGAAGTCTTTGGATGGCAGCAGATTATCCATTGACGGACTTGCCTGTTTGCGATAATTGACATAATGTCCCAGCAGCTCGTCGCAGGCCCATGGTGTGAAGGGTTCCTGATGGGACTTGAAGCTCAGGATGTTATGCGGCCCCAGGTTGTCCAGTCCGTCGGGCAGGTCAGCGGGCGGTTCGCCTTGCTCCTGCTCAATGATTACCACATCCACGAACTGCTGTTTCAGGGACAGGTCTTTTTCCAGTTCAACGCGGTAGGGAGAACCTGTGAACAGGTCGATTACGGTGATGCCGAATAGGCGGTGCCATGGGGTCATTGGGTGGCTGCTCTTGCCTTAGTGCTCTTCATATTGCAAAACCAAGCTCCTCATTCTGATGAGTTGCAGTATACTTTCAAGTTCTTCCGTCCTCTTTCGCAGATGCTCTCCGTCCTGCCAGATATGACGTAAAATCTCATGAAGAATATCCAGCGATGAGCTATCCGCAATCAACTCTATTCGGCGTCGGAGAACACGCAGACCTGCTTCAAAACTCAGATTGTTAAAGCCTGCTTTATAATCACAGGCTTCAACATAGCAACGGAACATGGGTAACAGCTCTTCACGGCGAATCGGAACCTTTCGGGGAACAAAACTGTAGTTTTCCGAATCCGATTCATCAGCCTGCTCTTCCATCTGAAAACACCTACTAAAAAGCACATCACCTTGTGTAATCCGAAATCGGGCCGCCACCCAAGGGTGTTTATATCCTTTATTTTTTATTCTTTCTTCAAGATCCTGTTCATATTTCTCAACTTCTTTCTGAGAAGTATGATCATCATAATCTCCTGAGAAATAAAACGCACTCAGATAACTTTGAACCGCATCATCATGTCTAAAATGATTTTCACTGGCTTTACATGCCGCAATGGATTTCCTGAGATATCCAAAGGCCCCCAAACCACCCTGACCATTCTCCCAGAAATGACCATTCATCATCTGAAATTCACCCAGCTGAAAATATGCTTCAGCCAATTGCTGATGATAGAACCGAATGCGGTCTTGCAAGAAATCCTTCTGCTCCGTTTCCTTCGTAAAATCCAACTGTCCTCTAAAATAATCCTCCAGAGTTTGTTCAAGCTTCTCTTCACCTTGTTTGAGCAGGCTGAATGCCTTTTCCCGATCCCCCGGAAACTGTCTATCAAACCTCTTACGTGTAAAGGGTAATTCATCCCGTAAATAAATTTCCAGTAAGGATCCGTAACCGCCTTGGCGAAAATAGAATTCACCCTTGACAATATCCGTAAACCCCTTCAACCCCTGCTTCAAAACAGAATCTTTTATTCTGGTCTTTGCCTCTATGTCCTTCCCCTCAATGGCGTCTCGGGCACGTCCATAACAGAGCCGGGTATAATGAACATCTCCCAACAGGCGATAGAATCGACTCTGGCGAATCAGGCGGCAGGCAACTTTCTCCTGATATACCTCACTGCCCGTCAAGTTAGCCTGAAGCCGATATCCGTCAATCAGGCATTTGTTCAGCAAAACCGCATGGCGATAATCACCGTTTTCTTGAGCTTGTTGAATATCCTGTTTCAGGCGTTCTATCGTCCCCCGGCTGCCCTCTTCAGTTGTCTGCAACAGAACGATATAGCTAAAAACACTTTCAAAATCAGAAAGATCACCTTGCCAGTTTTCAGGATTTTTTTTCAGCCAGGCAAGAATCTGTTCCGCAATCATCCGCTGCTTTTTGACAGCAATTCAGAGCCTAAACTTTTTTCAATATGAGAATAGCGCAATGAGAAATTTTGGGCGCAACTATCCCGCCTCTTCAATTTAGACATGTTTGAAAAGTTAGGTTACCCTCTGGTTGTTTGTTTT
>NZ_JALAAI010000083.1:0-18502 GCF_052785085.1 Candidatus Electrothrix sp. | reverse complement strand
GCCCGGAACCGAGACAACAAAGAATATATGACGCTCTTGGCCTGCCACATCATCCTGGCAGGATTATCAAGAGGACGATTCCGGCAAAATAAAAATTTGTAGTGCCATAGGAATAGTCAAAAAATAAGCAACTTGTTGTTTTTGCATAACTTTGACTTTTTATGTCACGAACTTGGGTTAGGGGTATAGAAGCCGCCCCCCTTTATTCCCCCTACCAAAAAGCAGAACCCCATGCAGACCTAAATGCAGGATAACCACCCGAAAGTGTTTAAGATGCACACCCTGCATACCTTTTCGTAAACTTCCTCTCACTCAACAGACTATATCCCCACCCCAAACAGCACCGCAACAGTTTTCATCCTCACTAATCCACTACACATCCCCTCAAAATCCTGCTAAGATACCACCTGATAAATGAAAACTATGAAAGCAGGTCAACACCATGACAAATCAGCCCCTCTCAAAGCTCCAGAAGCATATTTTAACGCTCGCTGAACAGAAAGAGTATGTTCCACTATACAGACGTGCTGCAAAGCTGGTACGGCTTTATTCCGAATCGAATGACGATCAGAGCGAACCAGTCCGCTTTCACGAATCATGATCATGTCCGCAGAAAGATCAGGGCGGCGCGGGTGGGTATCTGTAAATCCTTCAACCGGCTGGCAGCGCGGGGCCTGGTTCGCCGGGTGCATGAGCCGCACCACTGGAGTACAGTAACCCTGAACAAGGCAGAGCGAATTATTCACACTGTAAGAGGGGGACGGAGCATGGGTAATTACTTGGCCCCTAAAGGGGGGGGGCAGCATCATGACATGATGGAAGCGGTTGACCGGATCAATGATAAATGGGGCCGGGATACTCTGTGCTATGGGTGTACAGGTCTGCGCAGGGAATGGCGTTCCAAACGGTTGATGAAATCACCGGCATATACAACGGAATGGAAAGAGCTGCCTGTTGTCAGGGCTTAAATGGGGCGAATAACTCTTTACATCCCTGCATGAACAGCTTAACATATGCATAGAGAAAGGTTCCTTCCTGATGATAAGAAACCAAGGGTTTCTTCTGCAAGGATAGTCGGGGGGGTCAGATCGGGCAGCTTTCCAGGAGGCTGCCCGTTTTTATATCTCCAGTTCGCTCTTTATCCCGTCCCGCAACGCATCATAAAAAACACTGTCCCCTGATTCCCATTTTCTGAAAATCGCCCAGTTGCAATAATCCGCAAGCTGTAGCCCCATATTTGAAAGAGGTTTCCGGGATTGTGCCGGGGATTAGCAGTGTGGGGGCTGGAGCGCAAGGCAAGAAAAAAGGGGTTAACTCAATAATGAGCTAACCCCTTGAAGTTCCTTGGTGCGCCTGGCAGGATTCGAACCTGCTACCCTCGGATTCGTAGTCCGATACTCTATCCAGATGAGCTACAGGCGCAATTGCATACACTCTTTATCATTTTGAGAGGTATTATGCAAGCTGTTTTTCTTCAGATAGGTTGATTTTTTTTGCTGCTTCAAGGGGGAACCTTCTGATGTTGGCTAATGGACTGATTCCCCTTATTGTGATGTATCGGTATAGGCGATTTGAGGATGACAGGCAACCAGATACAGTGGATGATAGGTGAGGCGTACAGCCTGATCAATTTGAAATCGTTTGCTGTATTCCTGGCAAAAACTGTGGAGTTCTTTGCGGGTCCAGGGAGTACTCTTGATGGAATTGACTCCTGTCTGGCGGAGATGATTGAGGATATCACGGGGCTTGGGGAAAAGAAAAACCTCTTTTTCCTGGTGGCTTTCTTTGAGAATGCTCTGTTGCTCCAGAAGAGATGCTATTTCAGGCAGGGAAAAATAATCAAGTCCTACTCCTGTAAGTTCTCTGATTTCCGGTAAATTTCCGGGGCCATAGAGGGAAAAGGCCAGGATACCTTCCGGGGCAAGGGCGGCAAGAAGCCTGGTCAGAGTCTGTTCTAAATCATTAAGCCAGTGAAAGGTGGAAGACGAAATGATCAGATCAAAAGTCCCTGGCAAAGGAAGTTTTTCTATATCCCCTGGCAGGAAGTGGATCTCGTCACAGGAGGTGGTAAGGCTCTGTGGAAGGCGTTGGGCAAAATCCGGCATCAGATCATTAAGAACCAGGCTTTGGACTTTGATTCTGCTCTTGTTGAGCAACCGGTTTGTCAGCAGGCCGGTACAGCAGCCGATTTCCAGGACCCTCAAGGGGTGTTGTGGGGTATGTTTGGTTGTCAGGGTCAGGAGTCGGTCAGCCACCCGATGCTGAATAGTGGCCTGGCGGTCATAACTGGCTGCGGCTCGCCGAAATTGTTGGCAGACACGCTGCTTATTGATTTTTTGCATAATAAAAGGTGCGCCTGATACCAGCTTAGGTTAAGGCTTCAACCATTGCTGCCCAGTTGGACCAATGATAAAAAGGAAAATGAGGCAAAGAGAGGGTGCGGCATTGTTTGCGCCCCCAGGCCCGAATCTGATTGCGGGCCGGAAAAATTCGATCCCGACCAGTGATGATCTTGCTGGTGTAGATGTCAGGCGGTCCAGGTTGTATTGCAGAAGCCGTGGCAAGAGCAAGGAGTTCTTGTTGAAGTTCTGCAACTGAACGCTTTCCTTTTTGAAAAGCAGTTAAAAAACGTTTGGCTTCTTCTTTGTCAGAAAACATAGAGTGCTGAAATGCTGCTATGTGGGCTGGAGAAAGTTGTTCTGCCATGTCAGTAAAATGTTGTTCAGGAAGGCCCAGTTTGTCATGGATAGGCTGGCAGGTTCCGCCAAGCGCAATGGCTGAAGCAAGGTGGAGCGAAGGAATTTTTTTTCTGCCCAGCAGGGAGGCTGCTGCCCAAACTCCCATTGACCAGGCCAGGAGATAAAATTTTTGGTATGGTGGGTTGTGCTCCTGAAGGCGTGTAAGCAGACTGGCAATTTTGCCGGGTTCCATCTTGCGATAATCATAAACCATCAGAACATCAACTGGCCCGGCAGCAAGGGCATAAAAAGGTTCCGGGCACATGCCCCAGCCTGCGAAAAAGAGAAGACAGTCTGGGTTCCCCTGTTGTTGGAGCCAGCAATATTTCATGGGGCAGGGGAGGGGGCGAGTTTTAGACGGGCAAGTTCTTTTGCGATTTGTTGGGGCAAAGCTGCCAGCTGATCGGTGTTCATGTTTGCGGTCAAGGAGAGGCGAAGGCGTGCTGTACCACGGGGAACGGTTGGGGTGCGTACAGCCTGTATCCAGACTCCTTGCTGGCGCAGTTGTTCGGCAAGGACAAGAGTTTGTTTTTCGTCACCAATTATCACCGGAATGATATTGCTTTCTCCACCGGTTTGCAGGCCATTTGCCTGGAACCCATGTCGCAGCTGTTGGCCCAGCTGGCCCAGTTTTTTCCGTTCCTTGCTCATTGTTTGGATCTGGGGGAGGATGAAGTTGAGCCAGTGGATATTTACCGGGGGCAGGGCAGTGGTGAAGATGAGCGAGCGGGCAGTGGTGACCAGGTATTTATATATGGTTTCCCCGCAGACCACAAAGGCCCCTTGGCCTCCCCATGCCTTGCCAAAGGTTCCGACCAAAAGATCAATCTGGTCAATAACCTGTTGCTCTTCTGCTAAGCCTGATCCACACCGGCCACGAACCCCGACAGCGTGGGCTTCATCCACGTAGAGGGTTGCACCGTATTGTTCTTTCAGGCGAACCAGAGTGGAGAGGTCGGCGCAATCACCATCCATCGAAAAAATAGATTCTGTGACGATGAATACGGCCTGTTGTTTACAAGGTTTTGCGGTGGAGTTGTGTTTTTTTAGGAGCTGCTCCAGGCGATCATAATCAAGATGGGGAAAGCGGATCATTCTGGCCTCAGAAAGGCGCATTCCATCAATGAGGCTGGCATGACAGAGCTTATCTGCAAGGATTAGATCGCCTTTGCGGGCAAGGGCGGGCAGGAGACCTATGTTAATATGGTAGCCTGAATTGAAAATTAAGGCCTTGTCCTTGTGGTAGTACCGGGTCAGTCTCTCTTCGAGCCGGGCGTATTGATCGTGATTCCCGGTCATAAGTCGAGAAGCGCCACTGCCCAGCCCGTACAGGCTAAGGTTGTTGCTGAGATCTTCTTGCTCAAGATGCGCATAAAATCTTTGCAGCAAAGAAAGATTACTTGCCAGGCCGAGATAGTCATTACCAGCCAGGTTCAGATAGGTACTGTTTTGATGTTGGAGGCAGGCCGAACCCTGAGGGAAGAATGTCAGGAGCTGCCGTTGTACACCCTGTTGAGATAATTCCTGTAATTGTTCTGCTAAGCGGCTGGTCAATGGACCTTCAGTTGGCTTCACAGTCATCCTGCAAATTGTTTGTACATAGATTTTATTGCTCTTCCCGATGATCATTTTCAGACCCCTTTTTTTCTGTGAGCAAAGAAAAAGGAGTATCTTGTTAAGGGCACTATAATATGATATTCAGAAAGAATAGTCAATATATGCAGAATATGCTGTATTTTTGGAGAAAGATACGATATTATAGTGGGGTTTATGATGGTGGCGAGAAGCTTGGCCCTTGCTGCTCTGTTGCGGGCCTTGAGCAGATAGAGATGAAGAAAGCAGGAATTGTCGTACTATGCAGAGTTTATGGAAAGAACAAGAGGCTGAAGCCTGTGAGAATGAGCTTGCCCTACGGGTATACTCGTCCCGTTTATTAGGGCGTGATCCTTCACTGGTCCTGCATGGTGGCGGCAATACCTCTGTAAAAATAACAGAGAAAAATGTTGTCAGAGAAGAGGAAGAAATCCTTTATATAAAAGGCAGTGGTTGGGATCTGGAAACTATTGAAGCCGAGGGGTTTGCTCCGGTGCGTTTGCACCCTATGATTCAGTTGGCAGCCTTAGATAGCCTGACAGATCCGCAGATGGTGAATGAACTCAAGACCCAGCTGACTCGTGCTGATGCTCCAGGTCCTTCTGTGGAAACGATCCTTCATGCTGCTTTGCCCTTTCGTTATGTTGATCATACCCATGCTGATGCAGTTGTAACCATTACTAATACGGCTGATGGTCCTGAGCGTATTGCAGAGATATATGGTGATCAGGTTGTGGTGATTCCCTATGTGATGCCGGGCTTTGATTTGGCCCGTGATGTTGCACGTCTCTTTGCTGAGCAGGCTGGACCCCAGACCATTGGTATGATTTTAATGAACCATGGGGTTTTTTCTTTTGCTGATTCGGCCCAGGAATCTTATGAACGGATGATTCAACTGGTTGATATGGCTGAGCAGTATCTGAAGGCCCATAATGCCTGGGAGCCGGGCACTGTAGCAGGAAAGGATGATATGCAGGTCAACCGTGTTGAGATTGCTGAATTACGCCAAGTGATTTCTGGAAAGGCGGGTAGGCCGATGATTCTCCATGTAACCAACAGTACACGGGGCTGGAGTTTTGCCCGGCGTGAAGATGTGGGGGATATCTCCCAGCAGGGACCGGTGACCCCGGATCATGTAATCCGCACCAAAGCAATTCCCATGCTTGGTCGGGATGTAGAAGAATATGCTCGGCAGTATGGTCAATATTTTCGTACTCATGAGCCTGCTGCCAAAGAACGCAAGATTATGCTGGACCCCGCACCCAGAGTTATCCTGGATCAGGAACTTGGGCTTTGTTGTATCGGTAAATCAGCAAAGGACGCTGCTATTGTCCATGATATCTACGAGCATACAATGGAGTGCATTCTCCGGGCAGAAAAACTGGGTGGCTGGCAGGCCCTGCCCCAAGCAGATCTTTTTGCTATGGAGTACTGGGACCTGGAACAGGCCAAATTAGCCAAGGGAAACAATCCTCCACTCTTTACCGGCGAAGTGGTCTTGATAACCGGAGCAGCTTCAGGAATCGGGAAGGCCTGTGTTGACTCTTTTTTACAAAGAGGGGCCGCAGTTGTTGGTTTGGATATTGATGAACAGGTATGCACGGTTTCTTCAGAATCTGGATTTCTTGGTATTCAATGCGACCTGACCGATGAGGGGCAGGTGCAACAGGCTTTGGACCAAGCTGTTTCCCGTTTTGGGGGACTGGATATGTTGGTGCTTAATGCAGGTATGTTTCCTGCCAGTGCAACAGTTGCTGCGTTGTCCCTGGAAACATGGCAGCAGGTAATGGCTGTGAATCTTGATGCTAACCTTGTTATGCTTCGGGAGTGCTATCCCTTGCTGAAGCATGCTCCAGAAAAAGGACGGGTTGTGATTATTGGTTCAAAAAATGTTCCAGCCCCTGGACCGGGAGCAGGAGCCTATTCTGCTTCCAAAGCAGCTTTGACCCAGTTGATGCGTGTTGCTGCTTTAGAATGGGGAGGGGATGGTATTCGGATTAATACATTACATCCTAATGCGGTTTTTGATACAGGAATTTGGACCGATGAGGTGCTGAAGGCCAGAGCAGAGCATTATGGAATGTCGGTACAGTCCTACAAAAATAATAATCTCTTGCGTGTTGAGGTGCTGAGTCATCATGTGGCTGAGTTGGCATCGGCAATGTGTGGCCCTTTGTTTTCCTGTACAACTGCGGCTCAATTGCCTGTTGATGGGGGGAACGAACGAGTGGTCTGAAAGCATTCCTCCGGGCCTGTGGTCGGGATCAAGTCTTGAAATAACTATGATGTGCATGTTATATTGCTGAGAAGGTAGTTTAAAAAATTTAACAATTCAATATTTTGTATTTTTACTCATACTGTTAAATAGCAAGAATTATTTTTATTAAGATATAGGGCTAATGCTATTGGACTCCGTGATGATATTTTTTGCTGGACAACAGGAAAAAATATGGCATTATACTGATAAGAAGATTTTTATCCTGTAATAGGAGAATATAGAAAACTGAACAGCAGGACTGTTTTTTACCCTTGTACAGTTTTTTGTATTGCTTTTTTTTTGTGTGAATGGTAATTCTCAGTCATAGGAAAGTTTCAGTAGCTGTATACAGTCGGCACCAGAAGAGGCCGCGCTTCTGTTTAGATGTTACTGAGGTTTATCGTGTTGGTTAAAGAATAATTTTTTTTATCTTGATTACTTTTTTTGTGTATTTGTATGACAGTGGATACGCAGAGGGGTAGAGGAGACGTGCGATGAAACAGATGAAGAATGGCGTGGCCATCGGGGCTGTCGCTCTTTTTGCCTTAACAGGTTGTGTAACGGATCTTGCGTATGTACCGCAAAACACAGGGGAGCAACCCTGTGTTAATGAGCCTTGTGACGATGGGGCAGGAAAAGTCTCACCCAAATCGCAGGTTGCCCCAAAGGGTATGGGGTCGGTAGGAGTACCGACATCACCTGGCCCGACGATTAATCAGAAAGCCCCTGATCAGTATTTCGATCAAAATCCTGGTCAATATCCTAATGATGGCCTGCCTGCAAATGTCCAGCCTGGCGAATGTTACTCACGTTGTCTTGCTCCTGCTGTTTATGAGGATGTAGAGGAGGAGATTGAAATCGCTCCGGCCATGGAGCGGACTGAGATTATTCCTGCTGAGTATGAATGGGTAGAAGAGCAGGTTGTTGCTAAAGAGGCTAGCGAAGAAATCAAGGTTATTCCTGCCAAGTATGAGTGGGTTGACGAGCAGGTTGTTGTTAAGGAAGCGTCTGAAGAGGTCAAGGTTATTCCTGCACGCTATGAGTGGCAGGAAGTCGAAGAAGTAGTAAAAGAAGAGACTGAAGAGCTGAAGGCTATTCCGGCTGTTTATGCGTGGCGTGAAGGCCAGGTTATGGTGTCTCCTGAGATTACTACTGTGACCATTACTGATCCTGGTTATGATGAAGTAAAAGAACAGGTTCTGGTGAAAGCTCCTTCTGCCAAGTGGATCAAAAAGGCCACTCATTGTACTCCAGAAGATATTAAGCAGGGACTGACTGATTGTGATACTTTGTGTTATGTATCGGTTCCGGCTATGTATAAAACTGTTGTCAAAAAAGTTCCAGGTGATTGTGCGGGCGGTGGTCCAGAGTGTCGTGAGGAAGTTGTCATTCCGGCAGAGTACAAGCCTGTGAGAACAAAGGTTGTTGTTGAGCCTGCCCGAACCGAAACTATTACTGTACCTGCGGAATACCGCACTGTCCGAAAACAGGTTTTGGTTGAGCCTGCACGGACAGAAACAATTACGATCCCGGCTGAATACAGAACAGTACGCAAAAAGGTTATGGTTGAGCCTGCTCGGACAGAGGTTGTTCAGATTCCTGCTGAGTACAAAACTGTCAGGGTGAAAAAGCTTGTCAAAGAGGCTGAGGAAAAAGTTGTTCAGGTTCCTGCTGAGTACAAGACTATTGTCAAGCAAGTTAAAGTCAGCGATAGTAAGGTTGTATGGCGACCAGCTCTTTGCGAAGACGAAGCTGTTGACTCAAAAATCAGGGCCTTGCAAAGTGCTTTGAGCCAGAATGGTTTTTACACTGGGCCAATCAACGGCGTACTGACTCAAGAAACCAATGAAGCCATCAGGGCCTATCAGGTAGAAAGTGGCCTGCCGCAGGGTGGTGGGATGACTCTGGAAACTCTTGAGTCTTTGGGGATTTACTAACGTTTGGCCCAATCCGTAAGGCAGTGAAGAAAATAAAGAGGCACGCTAGAGTAAGTGTCTCTTTATCTTCATAGAACAATACGGTTTTTTTTATATATAGTGGTTGCCTCTCTGGATAAGGGATGGGCGTTATTACTTACTCCCCAAGAATACATATCTAACAAGGGAAAAAGAAAAATGAAGAAAAACTTTGTAATGGCTGCGGCCTTCCTGTTTACTGCATCTACACCGGCAATTGCCCAGTATGGTCAGGTCGATCCTTCCCAATATATTAATGAAGGCTTTCCGACCAATGTACAGCCTGGTGAGTGTTATTCCCGCTGTCTTGCTCCAGCTGTCTATGAAGATGTAGAGGAACAGATACAGATAGCTCCTGCTATGGAGCGGACAGAGATCATTCCGGCTGAGTACGAATGGGTTGACGAGCAGGTTGTTACCCAGGAAGCCTCTGAAGAAATAGAGACCATTCCGGCTCAGTTTGAATGGCGGGAAGAAGACGTTGTTGTTAAAGACGGTTCCGAAGAAATTAAGGTTATTCCAGCTCAGTACGAGTGGGTTGATGAACAGGTTGTGGTCAAAGAGGCCACAGAAAAGTTGGAATCTATCCCAGCTCAGTATGAATGGGTTGATGAGCAGGTGATGGTTTCTCCTGAAGTTGTCAACATCACCATTACTGATCCTGGTTATGAAGAAGTAAAAGAGCAGGTACTGGTCAAGGCTCCCTCTGAAAAATGGATCAAAAAAGCCACCCATTGTACTCCAGAAGATATTAAAATGGGCCTGACAGATTGTGATACTCTGTGCTACGTAGCTGTTCCGGCTATGTATAAAACCGTTGTTAAAAAAGTACCCAAAGATTGTTATGGTCAGATGGGCGGATGTCGTCAGGAAGTTGTGATTCCGGCCGAATACAAGACAGTACGCAAAAAGGTTGTTGTTGCACCTGCACGAACCGAGCGAGTAAGCGTACCGGCAGAATACAAAACAGTACGTAAGCAGGTTATGGTTGCTCCGGCAAGAACTGAGGTCGTGCAGATCCCACCTGTAACCCGGAAAGTCAGGAAGAAAGTTATGGTTGCTCCTTCCCAAACGCGTTCCATCCCTGTACCTCCTGAGTACAAGACTGTTAAGGTTAAGAAGCTCGTAAAACCAGCTGAAGAACGTACTGTTACTGTTCCTGCTGAGTACAAGACCATTGTTAAGCAAGTTAAAGTCAGCGACTCTAAGGTTGTTTGGAAGCCTGCACTGTGTAAGGATGAATTGGTTGACTCCACTATCCGTCAGGTACAGTCCGCTTTAAGCCAGCTCGGTTTTTACACTGGCCTGATTGATGGACAGCTGAATCTAGCAACTAAGGACGCTATCAGAGCTTTTCAGGTTGAAAATGGCCTTGCTCAGGGTGGTGGATTGACAGAAGAGACTGTTGAAGCCTTAGGGATTTACTAGAATGGAGTAGTTTAATTCTGTATCAAATCCTGCGAAGTCTGAAAAGCCAAGGGCAATTTGTCCTTGGCTTTTTTTTATGCAGGGAAGACTGCTCTACCATTCAGCCTCTCAAAGCGTCATGAAAATCATGATCTCATCCTTGGGGACAAGGAAGGGTAATCGTAAAAATCACTCCTGTTCTTCCGTCATCCAGGTTTTGTACACTTACTTGGCCGTCATGATGATCCAGCACTGTCCGGACAATATATAAACCTAGGCCCAGATGAGGCGATGTATCCTTAACAGCTCGATTAGAAATCATTGAGTGAAAGATTTGTTGCTGCTTATCCGGATCAATGCTTGGTCCTTGATTGATAACAAGCAGGGAAATATTGTCCTCGTCGTTTTTCAGTATCAATTCTATGGGCGTTTCCGGAGTATGAAAAGAAACTGCATTTTCAACAAGCTTATCAAGAGCCTGACGTAACCGTACCGGGTCGCCATTGACCAGGACTTCGTGTGCAGGCTGCTGGTAACGTATCTCGACCTCGTTAAAGGCAGGTTGCCAACCGTGTTCAAGCCATACTGAGACGGCCCTGCCAAGATCGAAAAGCTCCATACCGTCCAGGAGCAGAGCATTTTTCAAGGTTGTTGCTTCCCGAATTGAGGTGAGCATCTCTTCCATTCGTTGGACATCGCGCTCGACCCATTGAATATATTCCATAATACGATCTGATGGCTTTGCCTCACGTTGTTCCTGGCGAAGATTTGTAATTGAGGCCGCAATACCTGCCAACGGCGTTCGCATTTCATGTTCAAGATTATCTGCCATTTGCTCACGATGCTCGATCTGTTGCTGAAGCTGGCTGAGCATGGAATCTAAGGTTCGGCCTAAATCCGCAATCTCATCACTGGATAAATCTTTGTGAATGGTATTAAGGATGCGTCCGTCTGAGGTGATTGCTGAGGCTGCCTGATTACGTAAGCGGCGAATGCGTGCAGAAATACGAAAAGCGAAAAAGAGTAGAATACAGCCGCCAAAAAGAAAGGCCACCACAGAGAGAGAAATAGTTTCTTCTATAAGGCGATTACTGAGGGAGAGGATAGAGTTGGTGGTCTGTTCCACAACCACCGCTCCAATCACCAGTTCCTGTTCGTATAAAGGTGTTATTGCTGCCATGACTTCCACCTGGCCCTCTTCCATAAGGTAGCTGGTCACGGAATGTCTGCCGGCAAGCCCTTCTTGAATACCCTGAAGGTCAAGCTCAGTGGGCTGAGACGCCTGATCCTGAAATTCCGTTAAAAAAGGATTAATGAAAAAGCGATAAAGAGGGCGCATCAGCTGGTTTATGCGATGTGATATTGTGTCCTTTTGATCTCTGGGGATCTCTGTCGTGCGTAAACTACCGACCTGGGCTCTGATCCTCTGATTGCGATCCACAATGCGAATACGGGCATAGGGACGATCAAGTGATTTTAATATTTCTTCAATAGGGGTTGAAGTGGACAGGAGAAGCCCCGGAGCCTTGTCTTTCTTAAGATTCGAAGTGCCAATAAGTGCTTTTATATTGCGTGAAGTGCTGTCATCAACATCTGCTATGGTAAAAGCAAGTTTATTACCAAGTAATTCAAGTGGGATGCGTATTTCCAGGATATAGCCGTTCTTTTTTTGTCTCCAGACCCCTTGGATTCGTTGTTCGCTGACAGGGAATTTGATAGGGACATCAGGCATGAGAAATCCATTGACCCAGCCTTCTTCATGGGCAGTTATCAGGTATGTCTGCTGGCCTTCATTATCTTCTATGACTATCTGTAAATGATCAGATCGATCTAGGCGCAGTGACTTTTTGCTCCGATAAATGACATGGTCATCCTGAACGTCGAAAATAGCGTATAAATATTTATCCTGCTTGCCTGCAAGGTGACGAAAATTAAGAGACTTAAGAACATAATTTCCTTCAGAACTGATAAGATGATCACCAGCGAATTCTTCTGCTTCAGCAAGTTCCGGGCGCCAATCATCAAGCTTGCCGTCCAGTTGTATGGTGTTGCTGAGTTGGAAAAGATACAGATCCCGATCCTGGTTCAAGCCATGAAATTGTTCCCGGTCAAAAAGATCATTTCGATCAGTTAAGGCAGCAGAAACCGCCTGGGCTGTCAGAGTGAGTGTCTCCTGTTGGCTCGTGATCAGGCTGTTTTTTAGAGTATTATTCAGGCGCATTCCCAGTAAGGGGAACAGGAGCAGCAGCAGTGAGAGAAGAGCGAGCTTGAGTCGGAGAGAAAAACGCACTACAGATTAAGGTTTAAGAGCTGATGCTTTGTTGGAGGACATCATGGTTGCCAGCGGTATCCCATCCCATATTCTGAACGAATTGCTTTGAAATGCGGATCCACATCATGAAATTTATCCCGGATTCTTCTGATGTGGGCTGCAATGGCATTATTGGTCACAATAACACTTGCTGCTTCCATGAGTTGCTCGTGATTTTTCACATGGCCAGGTCGTCTGGCGAGACAGGTAAGTATCCAGAATTCCGTAAGTGTCAAGCTGATAGGATGCCTTTTCCAAAACACTTCTTTCCGATCTTCGTCAATTTGCAGATCCTTGTGCTGGATAATTTTGTTTTCCGTTGTATTGCTACGCAGAGCTTCCACTGTACGAAACATGGCTGCTATCCGGGCTGGCAGAAAATCCAGGGTTGTTGTGTCCTTGGTCAGATAATCCCAGGCGCCCAGGCGCAGACCAGAGACCCGATCCAGGTCGGAATTGCGTGCGGTCAAAAAAATTATGGGGATAACAGGAGAAAGTGAGCGGAGGTGTTGACAAAGATCAAAGCCACCAGCCATGTCTTCTCCCAGCATGACATCTAAGATAGCAAGGTCAGGCAGAGAGCGGGCAAAGGCAGACATGGCTTCGGGCTTGCTGCTGTAGGTACTTACCCCATAGCCCTCACGCTGGAGAGCCTGGGCGTAATTGGCCTGGAGTCTGGAATCATCTTCAACAAGGGCGATTCGGTAGGTCATGGTAATATCCGAAGCCTGTTTTCGGTGGTAGATTTATTTGAGAGCATATTTGCACAGTTGATTCCCATTCAGCGTAAATAACAAAACAAGCTGTTATGGGAATCAAATGTGCATATCATAAAAAAAATCATTGGCTCTGTAAAGAGATTCCTGATCTTGTCTGAAAATCGTCTTAATAGGGCTTTTCTCCCATCATGTTGCCCCGTGGGTGATATTGGCACACCCAGAGTTGCGATTTATCGCTACAGAACGCCATGCCGCAACCGACTTCTCTTGTGTTCTTCCAGACCACCTGGGTGTAGTGCCCACAGACACTGTGGCAAACATTGTCCTCATAAATCCGTCATAAAGAGTCATTTTTTTTGCAACACACGTCATCATCCCCTTGAAAGAAGGTCATGATCATACTTCATAGTAGGGACAGTAAGTAATGTCAGTAATTGATAAGACCATTTTTAATCAACAAGGAGGATGTACCCATGACAGCAGCAAAGACAAAAAAAGCTGTACAGAATTTTTTCATGGACCCGGGTTATTTGATGTTAACGTTTTATATCCTTGGGGTAGCCATACTTCTTATCTTTGGTTGGCTTGGAAATACCAATGCTGCTGGTACTGTTCAACAGGAAGAAAGGAGTGTAACCCCTGATCAGGTTCAGCAGGGTGAACTTCTCCTCCCAGGAGCAGAGCCAGGGAAATACCGGCCTGCTCCCATGCTGTCTATGGATGTGGATATTCAGGTCAGCGGCATCGTTGCCCGAGCCACAGTTAAACAGCATTTTACCAATGATTCTGAGCAATGGGTTGAGGCTCTGTATGTATTTCCCCTTCCTGACGAGAGTGCTGTGGATCATTTGGAAATGCGGATTAATGATCGTGTTATCATCGGAAAAATTCAGAAAAAGGAGAGAGCACGGCAAACCTATGAAGCTGCAAAGAAGGAAGGCAAGAAGGCATCATTACTCTCGCAGTCACGGCCTAATATTTTCACTACTGCGGTTGCCAATATTGGTCCTGGAGAAACGGTTATCATTCAGATTGAATACCAGCAGGTGGTACAGCGGCAGGACAGGGTATATTCACTACGTTTTCCTCTGGTTGTTGGGCCTCGATATTCACCTGGGCCACCTGCACTAGAAGCTCTCTCTGTTGTGGGGCCGGGTGATGAACAGGTTAATCCGGTTACCCTTCATGTGAACCTTGCAGCTGGTATGGAACTTTCCCGAATCGACAGTCTCTATCATGGTATTTCCCAACAAAAAAATAAGGATAACAGTCTGGATATTCGTTTTACTGGTGAGGTGAAGGCAGATCGTGATTTTGTGCTGGAATGGGAGCCGAAAAAAAGCCAGGTTCCCACTGTTGCCCTGTTCAGTGAACAGCAAGGCGATGAACACGCTCTTCTGCTCATGGTTATGCCACCAGAGCAGCAAAAGCAGGATCCCTTAGCGCGTGAGATTGTTTTTATCCTTGATACCTCTGGTTCAATGGGCGGAGAGTCCATAAGGCAGGCTAAAAAGGCCCTGCTCATGGCCGTGGAACGGATGCGTCCCCAGGATCGATTCAATCTGATTGCGTTTAACAGCAATGCAACAGCATTATTCCGCCAAAGTAAGTCTGGCACCCAGGGAAACGTAGAGCAGGCTGTGAAATTTATTGACCACCTGGAAGCCAGTGGTGGCACAGAGATCAGCAAGGCCCTGGAATTAGCCTTGGATGGAAAGCAGCGGCATGAGCGAATCCGTCAGGTTGTTTTTTTAACCGATGGATCGGTCAGTAATGAACAGGCATTGTTTACACTCATTAAGAGGAAACTGGGCGATTCCAGACTCTTTACCATTGGCATTGGTTCAGCTCCGAACAGCTATTTCATGACCAGGGCTGCAACCCTGGGCAGGGGCAATTACACCTTTATCGGCAAATTGGAAGAGGTACGGGAAAAAATGAGCACCTTATTTGCTCAGCTTGAACAACCTGCTCTTATTAATCTGAGGTTGACCGGAGCTTCTGGATTTGAGGTTCTTCCTGCCCCTATACCGGACCTTTATCAGGGGGAACCGCTGACAGTGATAATGAAGGGGCAGGGGAATCCAGAAAAGCTGTTTTTATCTGGTCAGCAGGCTGATGGAACGTTTTGGCAGACAGCCGTGGATACTGCCACATTTACAGATCGACCAGGAATTGCTGTGCTTTGGGCCCGAAAGAAGATTAAGATCCTGATGGATAGTCTCGCCTCTGGTGCTGATCCCCAGCAGGTAGAGCAGGGTGTTACAGAGTTGGCTTTAGTCAATCATCTTGTCAGCCGTTATACCAGTCTGGTGGCTGTGGAAGAAAAGATATCGCGTCAAGATTCTGAAAACACCTCTTTAGCTCAGCAGAAGGTACAAACAAACCTGCCAGCGGGTTGGATACATGATAAGGTCTTTGCAGGTGGTGCTGCGACTGCAACCCCGGCATCTTTGCTCGTGCTTGTTGGTGTCATTTTGCTGTCATTATCTGCACTGCTGCTTTGGATGCAACGGAGGGGATCATGAAAATACAATGGTCATGGAAGATTATCCTCTTTCCCCTTATTGTTGGACTACTCTGCCTGGGCAATGGGCTTTGGATACACGGCAAGGCCTTTGTTGCCCAGCTGCTTTTGCAACGGGCCTGGGAGCAAAGTCTGAGCCGGGGAGAGCCGGTTAAGCCTTGGCCTTGGGCTGATACCTGGCCGGTGGCACGGTTGTCAGTGGAAAAATATGACCAGAATCTCATTGTCCTTGCAGGTCAATCCGGGCAGGCCCTTGCCTTTGGGCCGGGTATGTTGGCAACAGGGAGTAAACCAGGACAGGCTGGAACTTGTGTACTGGCTGCCCATCGGGATACCCATTTTCGTTTTCTTCGTAAGGTACAACAGGGAGATATTTTTATGCTGGAGGACAGGCAGGGCCAACAGTGGCGTTACCGAGTGGGTGCAATGGCAATACGTCAGGCCTCAGAGTTACATCTTGTTCATCAGGAGACCTCGCATTTGCTGCTGGTTACCTGCTACCCTTTTCAGGCTCTGAGTGTTGATGCCAGTCAGCGTTATGTTGTTGTGGCGGATAGAATATAGCTCTTTGTTGAATGGGTATTATTATTAATAACATACTCTTTGGTACAAAAATTTTAGTCATAGTTTGTCATTATTGGTCTGTGGTAAGTCATTATTGGTCAGGGACTCCGTCATGGTCTTGGAGCATAATGGAAAGTGAAGAAGAGATAGTGAGTTTGTAATGAAAGGAGAATATAATGATGATGAAAGAAAAACAGAACAGTAATGAAGTACAATCAGCTATAGATCCTGGTTATCTGATGCTGGCTGTGTACGTACTTGGTGTCAGTTTTTTAGTTATGTTTGCTTGGCTTGGTGGGAGTACTGCAGCCTTGGAGAACGAGCAACAGGGCCGTGAGCAAATTGTGACTCATGAGTTGATGCAAGAGCAGCCATCTGCTCTTGCAGAGTATATTATAGCTGATAAGGGATAACGATCACAATATGAAACGAGAAATTGAAGCAGATCTGCAATATTGTCCAACCTGTATGGATGAATATCGAGCAGATATAACTACCTGCGCTGCCTGCCAGGTTTCTCTGCTCAGTGGCAAAGAACTCTTACAGGGCCAGCAGCAACGAAAACAGGGTGCCAGCAATATGGTGATCAGCCCGGATGATGAATTGGTGAGCATCAGAAGAGGACCTCTTGTCCAGATGAAGGATTTTCAGTTCATGCTCAAACGGGAAGGTATTCCGTCGTTGGCTGTGAGTGAGGACAGTAATTGTGGCCAGGGAAGTTGCGCGACAAATTTAGTGGTCCAGATCAGGCGGGAAGATCTTCAGGAGGTCATGGCGATTCTGGAGCAGGACCATGTCCGCTCTACAGGCCTTGAAGATCACGACCTGTCCATTGCCGGGGCTGTTATTGATACGACTGCGGAGCAGGCAAACTGCCCGGCCTGCGGCTATAGTTTTTCTACCACCGAAGCCACCTGTCCTGATTGTGGTCTTTGTTTTGCCTGATCAATATATGATGATCATTTCCATTGGTTGGCCTCTTGCCTCTTGCCTTTTAAAATCGAATTTCCTCGTTGTATTCCTCTTGTTACTTTCTGATAGATAGATAACTCCCTCCTGTTCCGCATTAAGCATTCTTCTTCCATCTTGCACCCCTTTCTGGGGTGTGCTATGTTCTTTGCTTTAAACACAATCTACGGCACAGGCTCAGCCGTATTCAGAAAAGGTCGGTTGGAGAAATTTGACGAAAGGGGTGAAATGAAATTCAGAGGGATTAATCATCTGGCCATGGTGACGGCTGATATGGAGAAAACCATCCGTTTTTGGCGGGATCTTATCGGGCTACGGTTGATTTACGGTTTTGGCGAAGGTGATTTTCGCCAGTATTTTTTTGAAATTGATGGACAGGATTGTTTAGCTTTTTTTGAGTGGGACGGTGCTGCGCCTGCGCAACGAAAACTACACGGACAGCCGCGTTCAGGTCCGTTTGTTTTTGACCATATTGCCTTTGGGATGGAGTCCAAGGAAGAAGTCTGGGCACTGAGAGATAGATTAGAGGCTGCTGGTTTTGCCTGTTCAGACATGATTGATCATGACTTTATCCATTCGGTCTATTCCTTTGATCCCAATGGAATACCCATTGAATTTTGCTATGAGGTTAAGGGACAGGAAATCCGCAGGGAATCGGTAATCAATGACTCCAATCCTCCGCCTGCGGCTTTGGAAGGTCCAGAACCACAACCTGGGATATGGCCGGAAGTGACAAGGCCCACCCCACCAGAGGAGCAAGAGGTAAAACCGGGGGATGGAAGTAATTTTATCAAGAAATATTAGTCAGATGATCAGTAAAAGGAGGGACGCAGGGTTATCAGAGAAAAAAAGCTTCTTTGTCACCTCCTCTTTGCAATAATGCTGTGCTTAATTGTTTGTTGCTGGCAAACAGTCATTTCTCCAACAGCAATCAGTCTGATTGCATGAATCTATGCCAGTCCGAAAGCATGGAGAGTTTCCTTCATTCAGCTGAATAGCGTGAATCAGGTCTGTTTTTTTCCTCTTGCGGGTTTGGATTCCCATCTTTACTGCTTTCTTTTTAACGAGCTTCTTTTTCATACATATTGTCCTTGTTGGTTTTGAAGTTTTTTGTGCGACTTTGATCCCTCTCAAGGGAGAGCAAATAGAAAGACACGGAAACTCGAATCATGAAATTGTTGATATTCTTTTATAACCATTTTGAATTAAAAAGTAAACAGGAAACTGAAGGTGCGTACACAATGAGCGGATTGAAAACTTGAGATCAATTTACACCTACCCTGTGAAGAGGGGATTGTGATGTGAGGGCAGACCGGAGTGTCTGCCCTTTTTTTTTATGTTCAAAGGATAGGAATTCCCATTTTTTATTCAATAAATCCATGATGATCGTGTAAAATATAGAAAAGAGTTGAAGAGTCGGAAACAGGAGGGAGATATGCGCAAGATTGATCAGAACATTTTT